>NZ_JBFUGW010000096.1:0-21824 GCF_056402735.1 Rhizobacter sp. P3_C12 | reverse complement strand
CGGCACACCTGCCCGACGCTCAATCCCTGGTCTCGCACCATGCGAACCACTTGCAGCTTGAACGCCGCATCAAATGCCCGGCGGGCTCTCTTCTTCTCGGTCATGCTCTTCTCGTCCTCTGCGGGAAAATCTCCCATCGAGGTGTCCATCAGAATTGGACCACGTCACCATGAGAGCCTTATATCAGCGAGGAAGGCATGGTTACAGAAGCAAGCTGACTGCGGTTGAGCTACCGATTGAGTGGATCAAGGGGAGAAAGCAATGGCAGTGCGGTGAACCCTGCGTCAACTCGATCAAGGCGATGTCGCTTGCGTCAGCCGGGCAGGCCAGAGAGGCTACGAAGCACTGGCGGCCGGTGATTCCCGTAGCGCGAAGCGTTGTGCAGATTGACGGCGGTATGGCCGACGGTGTTGCGAGAGTACCCCTCAGACGCTCTGCGAGAGCGAGACTCATGAACAATCATAAAAATATTGAGAATCTCATTGAACACATCGTCGCCGGTTTCCGAGCAATGGACTTGGCGAAGGAGTTCAATGGAGTTGATCTGAACGAGCCTGGAAGGCTCGGTCGCACACCGCTCATGGCGGCAACTGCGAAAGGCTCTCTGGAGATGATTGAAGCCTTGGTGCGAAGCGGTGCATCGGTACAGGCGACGGGCAGCAAGCACATGACAGCGCTGCATGAAGCATCGGTGAATGGGGAAACAAGGATTGCCGAATACTTGATCTCGAAAGGGGCCGAGATCGATGCAGCGACTGCCGATGGCGCAACTCCACTCATGTGCGCGGCTGCGTGGGGGAACATCGAAGTCGCGAAGCTGCTGCTGGAGAAAGGCGCGGACTGGGCAAGAAAAGACCGCATCGGAGCCTCAGCCGAGGACATTGCGGTCGAAAAAGGCGAGGACCACGTGGCCGACTTGATCCACGCGTATCGGACCCGCTAAAAACCCGCCGTACTGATCACCTGATGCCGGATCGCCAAGTGCACCAGCGCGGCAGATGTAGCCACGCCGAGCTTGTCCTTGATCGCCGTCTGCAGGTTCGCCACCGTCTTCGGGCTGAGCTTCAGCACCTCGGCGCAGGCGCCGGCCGAGTGGCCTTGCGCGAGCAGCCGGAACACCTCGAACTCACGTGCGCTCAGCTCGGCCAGCCGGCCGGCCTCGTCGTGCGGATCACGTTCGAGCAAGCCCGCTGGCAACTCGCGCCCCAGGTAGCGGCGCCCGGCATGCAGTTCGCGCACCGCATCGACCAGGCACTCGGGCGCACTGGCCTTCGTCAGGAAGCCGCGCGCGCCGGCCTGCAGCGCGCGCCGCACCAGCACCGGCGCATCGTGCATGCTGAACACCAGCAGCCGCGCCTGCGCGTCGCGCAGCAGAACACGGCGMAGCAGTTCGAGCCCCCCGCCCCCGGGCATCGCGAGATCCGTCACCAGCACGTCGGGCTGATGCGCGATGAAGGCCGCGCAGGCCTCGTCGGTGTCGCCGGCCTCGGCCACCACCCGGATGTCGCCTGCCTGGTCGAGCAGCCGCAGGTAGCCGCTGCGCACCACCGGGTGGTCGTCGGCGAGCAGCACGCGGATCATGCGGGCGCCTTCTCGGGCAATGCGGCAGCCGGTCGGAACGCAACCGGCATCGGCACGCGCAGCACCAGCTGCACCCCAGCGCCGGGCGACGCACGCACCTCCAGCTCGCCACCCAGCGCCGCGGCACGCTCGGTGGCACCCAGCAGCCCGAGGCCACGCGTGGCGACGGCCAGGTCCATGCCCCGGCCATCGTCCTCCACGCTGAGCTGCAGCTCGCCCTGCGCGCTGCGGCCCAGCTTCACGTGCACCGCGCTCGCGCGTGCGTGGCGCATCACGTTGGTCAGGGCCTCCTGCGTCACGCGGTAGAGCGCGATGTCGACCGCATCGCCCAGCTCCCGCGGCAGCGTCTCGTGGTGAAAGATGCAGGGCACGCCACTGCGCTCCTCCCACGCCTCGCACAGCTCCTGCAGCGCGTCGACCAGGCCCAGCTCGTCGAGGTTGGCCGGGCGCAGCCGGCGCAGCATGCCGCGCACCGACTGGTAGAGCTGCTGCGCCGCGCGGTCGGCCCGCTCGACGGATGCCAGCGTGGCCGCCCGGTCGGCCGCGCCGCACAGCCGGATCAGGGCTGTCTCGGCACGCACCGCGGCACAGCCCTGCCCCAGTTCGTCGTGCAGCTCGCGGGCCAGCGCCAGCCGTTCGCTCTCCTGCACCGCGATCAGCTGGCGCGCAAGCTCCTGGTTGTGCATCAGCAGCTCGCGCGCCTGCGCCTCGGCCTGCTCGCGCAGCGCCAGCTGCGCGCGGGCGTCGCGCGCACGGCGCAGCGCATACCAGGCGAGGCCACCGGCCAGCACCGTCAGGCTGAAGGGCAGCTCGTCGGCCTGCCAGTGCTCGTGCGGCAGCGCCCAGCGCTGCACGCGCTCGCTCAGCTCGAGGAACGACGCCAGGCCGTAGCTCGCCAGCGTCGTGAGCACGACGACGGCGGCATCGCCGAGAGAACGACGTTCAGCTGCCGCCACGCGTCAGGCCCATGCGTTCGACGATGAGCCCCTCCTTGATGAACTGCTGGCGGCAGACCTCGGCGTAGTCCGCCGGGCCGAGGTAGTCGATGACCTGGTCGTACTTCGCCAGCTCCTGGGTAAACAGCGGGTCGAACATGGCCTTCTTGAACGCGTCGTGCAGCACCGTGACCACCTCGGCCGGCAGCCCGCGCGGCCCGCCCAGGCCCCAGGGCGACATCGCGACGATGTCGTGCCCCAGTTCGCGCAGCGTCGGCACCTGCGGCCAGCGCTTCGAGCGCTGCGCGGCGAAGGTGGCGAGCAGGCGCAGCCGGCCCGAATCGACGGAAGGCCCGAAGCCGGTGGAGTTGACGCCGGCCATCACCTGGCCGTTGTCGACCGCGATCATCTGCTCCGAGGTGCCCTTGTACGGCACGTGGATGTACTTCAGGCCGCGCGCGGTGAACAGCTCCTCCAGCACCACGTGCGGCGTGGTGCCGACGCCGTTGGTCGCGATGGTCAGCCGGCCCGGGTTCTGGCGCGCATAGGCGAACAGGTCGGCGAGCTTGCGGAACTTGCTGGACGCGCTGACCAGCACGCCGAAGGTGACGCCCGAGACCTGGATGATCGGCGTCACGTCGCGGATCGGGTCCCACAGCACCTTCTGCGTGTGCACCGCGCGGAAGATCGGCTGCGGCAGCTGCGCGATCGTGTAGCCGTCGGGCTCGGCCTGCTGCAGCACTGGCATCGCCAGCGTGCCGCCGGCGCCGCCGCGGTTCTCGGTGATCACCGGCTGGCCCAGGTGGTGCGAGGCCAGCTCGGCCAGCAGGCGCAGCGAGATGTCGGTCGCGCCGCCCGCCGGCCACGGGATCCACAGCGCGATCGGGCGCGACGGGTACGGCGACTGCGCACGCGCCAGCGGCCACGCGCCGAGCGCGGCGGCGCCGCCGATCAAGCTGCGCCGGGTGACGGTCATGCCGGCGGCCCTCCGCGCTTGGTCAAGCCACCGAAGCCGCGCTGCGGGTCGTAACCCCAGCAGGCCACGACGAAGAACACGACCAGGCAGCCCAGCACCACCCACGGTGCGGCGCCCGGGTCCTTGCCGTACAGCGCGAAGCGGATCCACTCCACCGCATGCGTGAACGGGTTGAAGCGCGCCGCCTGGTACACCCACTCGGCGCCGGACTCCTGCAACTTCCACAGCGGGTAGAGCGCGGTCGACAGGAAGTACATCGGAAAGATCACGAAGTTCATCGTGCCGGCGAAGTTCTCCAGCTGCTTGATGTGCACCGACAGCAGCAGGCCCAGCGCCCCCAGCATCAGCGCACCGCACACCAGCGCGAGCAGCGCATGCAGGCCGGCCCACGAGAACAGCGGCAGCTCGGTGCCCAGCAGCATCGCCACCACCACGAAGGCCAGCGCCTGCAGCACCGAGAGCAGCGCGGTCGCGCACAGCTTGCAGAACAGCAGCCACGCGCGCGGCAACGGCGCGGTGAGCAGCAGGCGCATCAGGCCCATCTCGCGGTCGTAGACCATCGCCAGCGACGACTGCATGCCGTTGAACAGCAGCACCATGCCGACCAGGCCCGGCGCGATGTAGACGTCGTACGGGATGTAGGTGTCATACGGCTCGACGATCGCGACGCCGAACACGTTGCGGAACCCGGCCGCGAACACCGCCAGCCACAGCAGCGGCCGCACCAGCGCCGAGACCAGCCGGCCTGTCTGTTGCGAGAACTTGAACAGCTCGCGCACGATGATGGCCTGCATCGCTTGCAACGCATGCGCGATGCCGCGGCGCGCCGCCGGCTCGGCCGCGGAGGCTGCCGGAGGTGTCACAGGTTTCACCGTGTCGCTTTGCATAGCTTCTCCGGGGCATCGGCGCCCAGTGTGTCGAGCACGTCGGTCGGATGCAGCAGCCCCTCGATCGGCGCCTGCGCGATCACGCCCTGCCCGTCGGTCAGCAGCATCGACTGGCGCAGCTGCCCGTCCCACGGCCGGAAGCCCAGGCTGCCGCCCTTCGAGCCGTCGACCGGGGTCGCGGCCAGCGCCTTCGCCCACGCGGCGTTCGGCCCCTTGGGTTCGGCGGCAGCGATCGCGATCAAGGCCTTGCCGCCCATCCACGCAGCCCAGTCGTGGTCGGTCATCGGCCGCTTCAGCGCCTTCGCGAAGCGGCGCGACACCTGGGGCGCCCCGTAGCGCTCGAACTGCGCATGCCAGGCCAGCGCCACCAGCCCGGCGTCGCCGACCACCGGCCGCGGCAGCACGATGCGGTACGGCAGGCTGCGCGCGAACTCGCCCTGGCTGTCGACCACCCACACCGCGTCGTAGGCGGTGCCGGCGGTCAGCAGCAGCGGGTTGGCGAGATCACGCTCACGCGGGTCGGCCGACAGCTTGTACGGCTTGGTGGCGACCACCTGCAGCCCGTAGCGCTTGATCGAGGCCTGCGCGGTGGCCGCGCGCAGCTGGTCCTGCGGCGTGCTGCCGACCAGCAGCAGCAGCTTGCTCCATTTGCGCGACACCAGCGTCTGCGCGAGCGCGTCGGTGCGCATGCGCTCGCTGGGGATCAGGTGGAACAGGCGCGCGCGGCAATCCTGCTGGCGCAGCCGGTCGGCGGGGTCGCCCAGGTTCAGCACCGGCAGCTTCACCGCGTCGGCCACCGCCAGCGTGGCGTCGGTGCCCAGGTCGGTCAGCACGACGGCCGCGCCGGCCTTCTCGGCCGCCTGCGCGGCGGCGCGCGCGGCGTCGGGCGTGTCGGCATTCACCACGTTCAGCGCCACCGCGGCGCCGGCCGCCTCGAGCTCGAACTTGCCCTCGTCCAGCGCCACCTGCAGCCCGTCGGCGGCCGGGCCGCCGGTGTGGCCCAGGTAGGCGCGCTCCAGCCGCGAGCGTTCCAGGCGCGGGTCGTCGCCCGGCACGATCAGCGTGGCCTTCAGCGTGGCCGCTGTGGCGGTCGATGCGGTGGCAGCGCAGAACATGAGCCACACCGTCAGCGTCACCAGGCCGCGTGTCATTCGACGATCGCCACGCCGTACGGGACGCGGCCCACCGGGATGCTCTTGATCGCCTTGGCACCCGCCACGTCGACCACCGTCACGTCGTCGCTCAGCCCGTTGACGACGAACAGCCGCGCCTCGGCCTTGTCGAGCGCCACGTTCCAGGCGCGCTTGCCCACCAGCACCAGGTTCGTGGTCTTGCGGCTCGCGACGTCGATGAAGGCGACATGGTTGGCCTTGCCCAGCGCGACGAAGGCGCGCTTGCCGTCGCGCGACATCAGGATGCCGACCGGCGTGATGTCGGTCGCGCGGGCGCCCTTCACTTCCAGCTTGACGGTGTCGGTGACGGTGTGCGTGGCCGTCGCGATGATGCTGATGCTCGCGCCCAGCTCGTTGGTCACCCACAGCTCCTTGCCGTCCGGCGTCAAGGCCATGCGGCGCGGCCGCTTGCCGACCTTCACGTTGCTGGTGATCTTGGCGCTGGCCACGTCGATCACGTGGATCAGGCTCGCGACCTCGGAGGTCACGTACAGCGTCCTGCCGTCGGCGCTGACCTTCACGCCCTCGGGCTCCTGGCCGACCTTGATCGACTGCAGCTTCCTGCCGCTGGCCGCGTCGATGAAGCTGGCTTCGCCGGCGTCCTCGTTCGACACGTAGACGGTCTTGCCGTCGGGCGAGAGGTCGAAGGCCTCCGGCTCGTCGCCCAGCGGCACGCGGCGCAGCGATCTGCCGGTGGCCGGGTCGATCACGTCGGCCGCGTTGGCATCGGTGCAGGCCACCATGATCTTGCGGTCGGGCGTGAGCTGGATGTGCCGGCCGCGCTTGCAGGTGGGCACGGTGCCCTTCACCGTCAGCGTCGCGAGGTCGATCATCGTCAGCGCATCGTCCTTCTCGCTCGACACGTAGGCGGTGCCCTGCGCCGATGCGGCGGTGCAGCAAGCGATCAGCGCCAGCGCTGCGCCCAGTCCTCGGCTCGCGGTCTTGAAGTTCATCCGGGTCTGTCTCCTTGTCGTCGTCATCAGCCGGTGCGTGCGATGAAGCCCGCCTCCAGCGTGGGTTCGCCGAGGGCCTGCGTGACCTCGGCCGGCGAGCCATCGGCCAGCAGCGTGCCGCGGTGCAGCACCAGCACGCGGTCGGCGGCCACCGCCTCCTCGACCCAGTGGGTGGCCCACAGCACGCAGACGCCGCGCTCCTGCACGTCGCTGCGCAGGGCAGCCAGCAGGTCGTGGCGTGATTTCGGGTCGAGCCCGACAGTGGCCTCGTCCATCAGCATCACCGCCGGGTGGTGCAGGCCGGCGCGCACCAGCTCGACCTTGCGGCGGTTGCCGCCCGACAGCTCGCGCACCTTGCGGTCGAGCTCGCCGGCCAGGCCCAGGCGCGCGCAGCCGGCGGCGATGCGCTCGCGCGCCAGCCGGCGCGGCAGGCCGTGCAGGTCGGCCTGGAACAGCAGGTTGCGGCGCACGCTGAGGTCGAGGTCGAGCGAGATCTGCTGGAACACGACGCCGATCTGGCGCAGCGCCGAGGCGGCCGCGCGGCGCAGCGAATGGCCGGCCACCTCGACCTCGCCTTCGTCGGCCGCGAACAGGCCGGTCAGCAACTGGAACAAGGTCGACTTGCCGGCGCCGTTCGGGCCCAGCAACGCGACGAACTGTCCTGCCCCGATGTTCAGCGACAGCGACTGCAGCGCGGCGCGTTCGCCATAGCGCTTCGTCAGGCCGGTGGTCCGCAGCATCGTCGAGGAGGTCATGAAGCAGGGGTACAGCAATACGCGGGCCTGCGCCATGCTGCAGTGCAACGCCACCGCCCCCCGGGCGTTGACCCATCCGCGTCACGCCGCGGCGCGGCCCTGAAACACTCTGTGCCGAACGTGGATGCCACGAATTCGGCGCAAGGTGTCAGCGCCATTTCAATTCCGGAACACCGGCGTCACGGGCCTGGAGCGAAAGCCGGGTTTTCCCTCCTCGGGCAATCCCTGGAGGGCGCATGGGCGCAAAACTTGCGGTTGGAGCCCTTTGCCGAGTTCCGTGGGTCGCTGGGTTGGTGGGATCTTGGATGGTCATCGCGACCGGACTCTGCTCACTTCATAAAACAGGAGACTTCGATGCGAAATTCCGGTCAGTCAAGGTGGCGCATCTGGCGTCATTTGGGCATGGTGTTGCTTGCTCTGCCGCCGTTGGCAATGGCCAATGCAGACGTGGAGAAGAACATCGCGAACTCCAAGAACTGGGCGATGCAGGCTGGTGACATGTACAACCAGCGCTACAGCAAGCTCAACCAGATCAACACCGGCAACGTCGGCAAGATGCAGGTCGCGTGGAGCTTCTCCACCGGCGTGCTGCGCGGCCACGAGGGCTCGCCGCTCGTGATCGACGGCACCATGTACCTGCACTCGCCGTTCCCGAACAAGGTCTTCGCGATCGACCTCGACAGCCAGAAGATCCTCTGGAAGTACGAGCCGAAGCAGGATCCGGCGGTGATCCCGCAGATGTGCTGCGACACCGTGAACCGCGGGCTGGCCTATGCCGAAGGCAAGATCATCCTGCAGCAGGCCGACAGCATGCTGCTCGCGCTCGACGCCAAGACCGGCAAGGTCATCTGGAGCGTGAAGAACGGCGATCCGAAGCTGGGCGCAGTGAACACCAATGCGCCGCACATCTTCAAGGACAAGGTCATCACCGGCATCAGCGGTGGCGAGTGGGGCGTGCGCGGCTTCATCGCGGCCTACAACCTGAAGGACGGCAAGCTGGCCTGGAAGGGCTACAGCGTCGGCCCCGACGCCGAGATGCTGATCGACCCCGACAAGACCATGACCTGGACCAACGGCGCGATGGCGCCGGTGGGCAAGGATTCATCGGTCAAGACCTGGAAGGGCGACCAGTGGAAGACCGGCGGCGGCACCACCTGGGGCTGGTACAGCTACGACAAGGCGCTGAACCTGATGTACTACGGCACCGGCAACCCGTCGACCTGGAATCCGGCACAACGCCCGGGCGACAACAAGTGGTCGATGACCATCTTCGCGCGTGACGTCGACACCGGCATGGCCAAGTGGGTCTACCAGATGACGCCGTACGACGAGTGGGACTTCGACGGCATCAACGAGATGATCCTGGCCGACATCGACGTGAAGGGCAAGGCGACCAAGGCCTTGGTGCACTTCGACCGCAACGGCTTCGCGTACACGATGGACCGCGTCACCGGCGCGCTGCTGGTGGCCGAGAAGTACGACCCGCAGGTCAACTGGGCCACGCACGTCGACATGAAGACCGGACGCCCGCAAGTGGTGGCGAAGTACTCGACCGCGCAAGGCGGGCCTGACGTCAACACCAAGGGCATCTGCCCGGCGGCGCTGGGCAGCAAGGACCAGCAGCCTGCCTCCTACGACCCCGAGACCAAGCTCTTCTACGTGCCGACCAACCACGTCTGCATGGATTACGAGCCGTTCAAGGTGGAGTACACCGCCGGCCAGCCGTATGTCGGCGCCACGCTGTCGATGTTCCCGGCCCCGGGCAGCCACGGCGGCATGGGCAACTACATCACCTGGAATGCCGGCACCGGCAAGATCGTGCAGAGCCATGCCGAGAAGTTCTCGGTCTGGAGCGGCGCGCTCAACACCGCCGGCGGGCTCAGCTGCTACGGCACGCTGGAGGGCTACCTGAAGTGCGTGGACAAGAAGGACATCAACAAGGAGCTCTTCAAGTTCAAGACGCCGTCCGGGATCATCGGCAACGTATTCAGCTATGAGCACAAGGGCAAGCAGTACATCGGCGTGTTCTCGGGCATCGGCGGCTGGGCCGGCATCGGCATGGCCGCGGGCCTCGAGAAGGACCAGGATGGCCTGGGCGCCGTCGGTGGCTACAAGGAACTGGCCCAGTACACCGAACTGGGCGGTTCGTTGACGGTGTTTGCCCTGCCGAACTGATCGGCCGGAATCGAACCCAAGAAAGAAGCAAGAAGAAGAATCGAGACAACCTGGGCACAGGGACGRCACCCCGGGGGATGCCGTCCCACCCCTTGATGGTGGATGAATCGATGAAATTGAAGCAGTCTGTCTTCGCCGTGCTGGCATGCCTCACCGTGAGCGTGCTGGCCGACGACAAACCCTATACCGTGGTCGACGGCTACAAGGTCGACGCCAAGACCATGGAAGGCTTCCGGACCTGGCGCGCTGCCGCGTGCGACCGCTGCCACGGTGCCAACCAGGAGGGCCTGGTCGGGCCTTCGCTGATCAACAGCCTGAAGACGCTGAGCCAGGACGAGTTCGTCAAGACCGTCACCGAAGGCCGTTTGCCCAAGGGCATGCCGAGCTTCGGCGAGAGCCAGCAGGTGAAGGAGCACATCAACGACCTGTATGCCTACCTGAAGGGACGGTCCGACGGCGCCATCACGCGCGCCAAGGTCGAACCCGCCAAATGAACGACATCCGCACGTCCGTGGTGGCCCGGGTGCTGGCCGTGGCCTGTGGGGCCGTGGCCGCGTGCCCGCCCGCCGCCGCGCAGGACGCCGACAAGCCGCCGCCGCGCCAGGCGCTGCGCGTGTGCCAGGACCCGAACAACCTGCCGTTCTCCAACGTCGCGGGCGCGGGCATCGAGAACCGCATCGCCGAGGTGTTCGGCAAGGCGCTCGGGCTGCCGGTCGAGTACTACTCGTTCCCGCAGCGCATGGCCTTCATCCGCAACACCCTGCGCTACAAGCTGCCGGGGCAGGACTACCCGTGCGACATCGTGATGGGCGTGCCGGTCGGCTACGACCAGGTGTCGGTGACCAAGCCCTACTACCGCTCCACCTATGCGCTGGTCTTTCCGCAGGGCCAGGGCCTGGACCAGGTGAAGTCGGGCGACGACTTCCTGAAGCTCGACCCGGCCCGCCTGGGCAAGCTGCGCATCGGCATCTACGACCGCTCGCCGGCCTCGGACTGGCTGAACGTGCACCGCCTGGTCGAGCGCGGCGTGCCCTACCCGATCATGAACGCCGACCCGCAGCAGTACCCGGGCGAGATCATCGAGAAGGACCTCGCGGCCGGCAAGATCGACGCGGCCATCGTGTGGGGGCCGATCGCCGGCTACTTCGCACAGCGCGTCAAGTCGCCGCGGCTCACCGTGGTGCCGCTGAAGTCGGAGCCCGGCGTGCGCTTCGACTACGAGATGGCGATGGGCGTGCGCTACGGCGAGCGCGAGTGGAAGCAGAAGATCGAGGGCCTGATCGAGTCGCAGCAGGCGGCGATCCAGGCCATCCTGAAGGACTACGGCGTGCCGGTCGTCGATGAATCCTTCTCCTACAAGAAATGACCCACCCCCGAAGCGCCTTCGGCGGGCCCCCTCGGGCTGGCGCCCTCTCCCCCTCAAGGGGGCGCCGCCAGCGGCCCGGCAAAGCCGGTTCCGCGGCGGCCGCTTGATCATGCGGTTCCATGCGTGGCGGGTCGCGCTGGCGGTAATGCTGCTGCCGGCGACAAGCTACCCGGCCCAGGATTTCTCCGCAGCCGAGCAGGCCATCTTCCTGGCCGACCAGCTGACCAACCTGCAGCCGCCGTCGACGCTGCGCTACAGCTTCCGCAAGGCCGGCAGCCTGGAGGGCGGCTTCGACGACAGCGTGGTGCTGTCGTTCAGCAGGCAGGCCGACGGCAGCTGCTGCGCGTCGAAGGGCGAGTTCCTGAGCGGCCCGCGCCGGCTGGCCCTGCCCGACGTCGAGAACGCAAAGGCCAACCCGGTGATCCTGTACTTCCTGGAGCACGACATCCGCGAGATGCACCGGCTGACGCAGGGCCCGGAGAACTACTTCCGCAAGCGCATCCGCATGACGGTGTACCAGGGCGCGACGGTGGCACCGGCCTCGTTCCGCTACCGGGGCAAGACCGTCGCCGGCCGTGAGATCTCGTTCAAGCCCTACCTGGACGACCCGAACCGCTACCGCTACGAGAAGCTGGCCGACAAGGAATACCGCTTCCTGCTGTCGGATGCGGTGCCCGGCGGCGTGCTGGGCATCCGCACGCGGATCGCGGCGGCCGGGGCCGCGGCCGATGCACCACCGCTGCTGTCCGAAGAACTGCTGATCGAAGGCGCCACACCATGATGAACCCACTGCACCGACTGCTGTGCCTGTCCGCCCTGCCCTGGCTGCTGGCCCCGCTGGCCGCCGCGGCGAACGACTTCCCCACGTCGGAGCGCGTGATCTACGTGCAGGAGTGCATGCGCACGCACCCCGGCCCGCATTTCGAGATGATCAACAAGTGCTCGTGCGCCGTCGACGCGATGGCCAGCGAGGTGCCGTACGACGACTACGTCGGCATGATCACGGTGGTCAACGCGATGTCGATCGGCGGCGAGCGCGGCGGCGCGCTGCGCGACAACGAATCCGTCAAGCCGCAGATCAAGCGCTACCGGGATCTGGAAACCAAGGTCCACAAGGCGTGCTTCATCAACGACGCCAAGTAGCCGCGACGGCACCCCCCCCCAAGGAAGATGTCATGCCCATGAAACTGCTTGGCGGCTGGCTCGCGCCACTGGCCGCGACCGCGATGCTCGGCGTCGTGCCCCTGACCGGCGAGGGCCACGGCCCGACGCGCCAGAAGGTGGTCGAGAAGATCACCATCGATGCACCCGCCGCCGCGGTATGGGGCCGCATCAAGAACTTCGATGCGCTGAAGGACTGGCTCCCGGCCGTCGCCGAGAGCCCGGCCTCGCAGGGCAACGCGGTGGGCTCGGTGCGCTCGCTGAAGCTGAAGGGCGGCGGCGAGCTGACCGAGACGCTGGAGGGCTACGACGACGCGGCGATGAAGTACAGCTACCGCGCGAAGGACGGCGGCGCGCTGCCGGTGACGAACTACACCTCGACGATCACCGTCACCGCGAGCGGCAAGCAGTCGATCGTCGAATGGCGCGGCGCCTTCTACCGCGGCTACCCGCAGAACGACCCGCCGCCGGACCGCAACGACGAGGCCGCCGTGAAGGCCATCACCGGGGTCTACCAGAGCGGGCTGGCGAACCTCAAGGCGTTGGCAGAGGCCCGCTGAGACGCCGCGAATTGACGGGGTCGCGGAACACGAGAGGGTGTTCCGTCACGGCCTTCACGCCGACCGTGGCGGCGCGTTCAACCGCTGCCTGCACCAGGTGGTGCTGCGGGCTCTTGCTGCACACCGGGTCGGCGGCCGCTGCGTCGTGCGCCAGCATGTACGCCTGGCAGCGGCAGCCGCCGAGATCGACCTCGCGCTGGTCGCAGCTGGCGCACGGCTCCTTCATCCAGCCGGTGCCGCGGTAGCGGTTGAAGCCCTCGGAGTCGAACCAGATGTCGCGCACGCTGTGCTCGCGCACGTTCGGGAACGCCAGGCCGGGCAGCATCTTCGCGGTGTGGCAGGGCAACGCGGTGCCATCGGGCGCGACGGTCAGGAACATGCTGCCCCAGCCATTGACGCACTTCTTCGCCTTGCCCTCGTGGTAGTCGGGTGCGACGAAGAAGAGGCGCATGCGGTCGCCCAGGCGCGCCCGCCATTCGTCGGTCACGCGCTCGGCGTGGCGCAGCTGTTCGTGCGTCGGCAGCAGCTGGTCGCGGTTCAGGAAGGCCCACGAGTAGTACTGCGTGTTGGCCAGCTCCAGGTACTCGGCGCCCAGCTCGGCGGCCATGCCGATGATGCGGTCGATGTGGTCGATGTTCAGCCGGTGGATCACCACGTTCATCACCATCGGCCAGCCATTGGCCTTGATGATCTGCGCCACCTTGTTCTTCAGGCCGAAGGTCTTGGTGTGCGACAGGAAATCGTTCATCTCGCGCGTCGAATCCTGGAACGACAGCTGCACGTGGTCGAGCCCTGCGGCCTTCAACGCCGCGGCGCGCGCCTCGGTGAGGCCGACGCCCGAGGTCAGCAGGTTGGTGTAGTAGCCCAGGCGGTGCGCCTCGGCGACGATCACCTCCAGGTCGTCGCGCAGCAGCGGCTCGCCCCCCGACAGGCCGCACTGCACCGCGCCGAGTTCGCGGCCCTCGCGCAGCACGCGCAGCCAGTCGTCGGTGCCGATCTCGTCTTCCTGGCGCGCGAAGTCGACCGGGTTGTAGCAGAACACGCAGTGCAGCGGGCAACGGTAGGTCAGCTCGGCGAGCAGCCAGAGAGGCGGTCCAGGTCGGGATGACGACACAGCGCTCATCGCTCAGTCCCAGGCCAGCCAGCGCTGCTTGGCGGCCATCTCGACGAAGGCCAGCACATCGGGTTCCAGGCCCTTGGCCGAGAAAGCCGTCTCCAGGTCTTCGACGATCGCGGCGACGCTGCGCTGGCCGTCGCAGCGCTTCATGATCTCGCCGGCACTGCCGTTGAGCTTGACCATGCCCTCGGGGTAGAGGAGCACGTGGCAGTCCTGCACCGGCTCCCACTGCAATCGGAAGCCGTTGCCGACGCGCGGTTGGGTCGAAGTGGTCAATGCACTCACGCCGTGACCCCGTAGCGAGTGGCCATCGCGTCGTTCATCGCCCAAAGAATGTCGAGCTTCAACTGCAGCACCTCCAGCGCCCGCTCCTGCAGCGGTCGCGTCGTGAAGTGGTCCAGCGTGATGGCCAGCCCCTGCTCCACGTCGCGCCGCGCCTGGCTCAGGCGGTTGCGGAAGTAGCTCAACCCCTCGGGCTCGATCCAGCCGTAGTGCTCCGGCCAGGTCGCCAGCCGCTGCTTGTGGATCTCGGGCGCGAACAGCTCGGTCAGCGACGAGCACACCGACTCCTGCCACGGTGCGCGCCGCGCGAAGTTCACGTAGGCATCGACCGCGAAGCGCATCGCCGGCACCACGTGGCGCAGGTCCTGCACCTCCTCGCGCGCCAGGCCGACGGCCTGCGCGAGCCGCAGCCAGGCCTCGATGCCGCCGGCGTCCTTCACGCCGCCGAGCTCGAAGCCGTCGTGGTCGAGGATGCGCTGCACCCACCCACGGCGCACCGCGGCATCGGGGCAGTTCGACAGCACGGCCGCGTCCTTGATCGGGATCGCGATCTGGTAGTAGAAGCGGTTCGCCACCCAGCCGCGCACCTGCTCGGGCGTGGCGCGGCCGGTGTTCAGCATCACGTTGAACGGATGGTGGATGTGGTACGACTTGCCGCGCTCGCGCAGCTGCGCCTCGAACTCGGTTCGGCTCCACGCAGGCATCGTCATCTCATACCTCGATGGTCATGCCGTCCTCGCAGACCTCGATGCCGGCGCGCTGCAATTCGGCGCGCTGGGGCGAGTCCTCGTCGAGGATCGGATTGGTGTTGTTGATGTGGATCAGCAGGCGCCGCGTGCGCGCCGGCAGGCGGCCCAGCCACTCGACCATGCCACCCGCGCCCGACTGCGGCAGGTGGCCGATGTCGCGCGCCGATTTCTTGCTCAGGCCGAGCGTCTTCATCTCGTCGTCGGTCCAGAAGGTGCCGTCGACCATCACCGCGTCGGCGCTCGCCATCGCGTCGAACACCGGCGGCGTGATCTCGCCCAGGCCGGGCGCGTAGAACACCGACGTGCGGCGGGTCGTGTCGACCAGCGTCATGCCGATGTTGTCGCCGGGCACCGGCGCATCGCGGTGCGGCGAGTACGGCGCGGCCTTGCTGCTCAGCGGCAGCGCTTTGAAGGCGAGGCCGGCCACGCCGGGCACGCTGAACGGCGCGCCGTCGAGCCCGATGCGCTGCCGCTGCACGCCGCAGAAGTGCGACAGCACGCGCAGCACCGGGTTGCCGTGGCTCAGGTCGTCGTCGACCGGATCGGTGCACCACAGCGGCAGCGGCGAAGTCCGCTCGCGCAGCATGAAGAGCCCGGTCGCGTGGTCGATCTGCCCGTCCATCAGCACGACGCCGGCGATCGCGGTGTCGCGCAGCGCGCGCGCCGGCTGCAGCGCCGGGTGGCTGCGGATCTGCTCGAGGATGTCGGGCGAGGCGTTGAAGAGCACGCCGTCCACCGCATCGTCGGGCCGCACGAAGATCGACGACTGCGTGCGCGGCTTCGCGCGCACGCGGCCCGAGCGCACGCCGGCGCAGTTGGCGCAGTTGCAGTTCCACTGCGGAAAGCCGCCGCCTGCGGCCGAACCGAGGACAGTGATGCGCATGCTGGGGGGGGATGTTGGGGCCGGCACCCCGGGGCGAACCCGGCGTGCCGGCGAGGATGACGAAACGCCGCGATCAGCGGGCCGCGACGTACATCGTGATTTCGAAGCCGAAGCGGAAATCGGTGGCGGTAGGTGTTTGCCAGGTCATGTAGAGATCTCCTTGTCGATGGACTCACAGCGCCGGTCGGCGGCTGCGGGGGCCCCGGGGTCCCGTCCTGCATGGTGGCCTGCGATGCGCGATCGCTCCAGTCGGGTGATCATGAATGCGAACTGGCGATTTTCATGAATCGTTGCCGCAGGGACTTGCGGGCATGCCTCTTGCCAAGAAGCCCTCTTGCGCAGGCCACATGCCGAGGCCGTCCCACGGCTGACGCAGACTGTCCCGCGGCCGGCGCGCCACCCGAGTTGCGTCGAACCACATGGAGACGCACCGCATGGACCGAAACGACGCGCTGCTGAGCGACTGGCGCGAACGCGCGCTGGCCCTCGAGGCCGAGGTGGGCAAGGCGGTGATCGGTCAGGCCCGGGTGATCCGGCTCGTCAACATGGCGGTGTTCGCGCGCGGCCACGTGCTGCTGCAGGGCGACGTGGGCGTCGGCAAGACAACCCTGCTGCGCGCCTTCGCGCAGGTGCTGGGCGGCGACTTCGCGCGCACCGAGGGCACCATCGACCTGATGCCCAACGACCTCGTCTACTACACCTACATCAGCGCCGAGGGCCGGCCGGCGGTCGAGCCCGGCCCGCTGATCCGGCACGGCGAAGACCTGGCGATCTTCTTCTTCAACGAGATCAACCGCGCGCGGCCGCAAGTGCATTCGCTGCTGCTGCGCGTGATGGCCGAGCGCAGCGTGTCGGCCTTCAACCGCGAGTTCCGCTTCCCGCACCTGGTGGTGTTCGCCGACCGCAACCGCGTCGAGCGCGAGGAGACCTTCGAGATCTCGTCGGCCGCGCGCGACCGCTTCATGATGGAGGTGACCATCGATGCGCCGGCCAGCGATGACTACCGCCGCGAGCTGATGTTCAACCCGCGCTACCACGACACCGACCGGCTGCTCGAAGAGCTGCCGGCGGCGATGCTGAACCACCAGGCGCTGAACGAGGTGGCCGAGGCGATCCAGCGCAGCGTGCAGGCCTCGCAGGCGCTGCAGGACTACGCGCTCGGGCTGTGGCGCGCCACCGCGGTGCCGGCGGAGTACGGCGTGAAGGTCTCCGGGCTGGACAGCGCGCAGCTGATGCTGGCCGGCGCCAGCCCGCGCGGCATGAGCTACCTGCTGCGCGCGGCGCGCGTGGCGGCCTGGCTGGACGGCCGCCATTTCGTGACGCCGGAGGACGTGCAGGCGGTGTTCGTCGAGACCATCGCGCACCGGCTGTGCTACCAGCCRGTGTACGAGATGCGGCGGCAGGAGATCTCGGGGCCGCTGATGAGCGGCATCCTCGCGAGCGTGGCGGCACCCTAGGGTCGGTCGACGTCATGGCGCAGCCCACCCCCGAGATCCACTACCGCATCGGCAGCGCGGCGCTGGGCCATTTTCCGGGCCACCACCGCAGCCGCCGCGGCGACAGCGGCTTCGAGTTCCGCGGTCATGCGTCGCTGCTCGACGCGCCCGACCCGCGCCGGCTCGACCTGCATGCGAGCCTGCGCGACCCGTTCGGCCAGTGGTCGGTGCGCGTCTACAGCCAGCGCAAGTCGATCCCGGTCGCGGTGGTCGCCGACCTGTCGGCCTCGATGGGCTTCGAAGGCGCGCAGCGCCGGCTCGGCGTGCTGGCCGATTTCGTCGACAGCCTGGCGTGGTCGGCCTGGCGCACCGGCGACAGCTTCGGCTTCGTCGCCTGCGACGACCACGTGCGCAGCGACCTGCTGCTGCCGCCCAGCCGCTCGCGGGCCGCCGCCGGCGAGCTGACGCGCACGCTGCGCAGCCTGCAGCCCAGCGGCCGCTCGGCGCACGGCCTGCACCAGGCCCACCGCTACCTGCCGCAGCGCCGTTCGCTGGTCTTCCTGCTGTCGGATTTCCATTGGCCGGTCGACGAGGTCCGCGCCGTGCTGGCCAGCCTGGCGCACCACGACCTGGTGCCGGTGCTGCTGTGGGATCCGCAGGAGTTCAGCCTCGCCGCCCCGCGCGGCCTGGCCCAGGTGCTCGACCCCGAGAGCGGCCGCCAGCGCCTGGTGTGGTGGCGGCCCGCGCTGCGCGAGCAATGGCGGCAGCACCAGGCGCAGCGGCGCGAGGCGCTGCTGCAGGCGTTCCGCGCGCAGCGGCTGAACCCGCTGTTCATCGAGGGCGCCTTCGATGCCGACGCGGTGACGCGGCACTTTCATGCCTGAGTCCTTGCGCCGTGGCCTGCTCGCGCTGGCCTTGATCGCGTGCAGCGGCGCCGCGCCGGCCGCCGGCACGCTGCGCGCCAGCACCGTCGAGCCGCGCGCCTTCGGCTACCACGTGGGCGATCTCGTCGAGCGCGAGCTCGTCGTCCACATCCCTGAGGGCTTCGTGCTCGACGAGGCCACGCTGCCGCGGCCGGGCGCGCGCGGCAAGGCGATCGAACTGCAGGCGGTGTCGCGCCACAGCACCTCCGAAGCCGGCGGCACCCGCCTCGCGCTGCAGCTGCGCTACCAGGTGTTCCTCGCACCGACCGAGGTCCGCACGCTGGAGATCGCGCCGTTCTCGCTCGGCTTCCAAGGCGCCGGGCGAGACCAGGCGCTGCGCGTCGACGCGTGGCCGGTGACGGTGTCGCCGCTGGCGCCCGCCGAGGTCTCGCCGCGCCAGGGCCTGGGCGAGCTCCGCCCCGACCTGCCGCCGCCACGGCTCGACACCGGCCCCGCGCAGCGCCGCCTGCTGGCCTGGGGCGCGGTGCTGCTGCTGTGCCTCGCGTACCTCGCGCAGATCTACCTCATCCTGCCGGGGTGGGCGCAGCGCCGGCGGCCGTTCGCGAGCGCGTGGCGGCAACTCAGCCACCTGCCGGCCGACGCGCCGGCGCCCGAGCGGCGGGCCGCGTTCCAGCACGTGCACGAGGCCTTGAACCGGACGGCTGGCGAGGTGGTGTTCGAGCACGGCGTCGACCGCTTCGTCGCCGCGCAGCCGCGCTATGCCGCGCTGCGCGCCGAGCTGCTCGCGTTCTTCCAGCAGTCGCGGCGCGAGTTCTTCGCCGACAGCCCGGCGGCCGCGAACGACGGCCGCTGGCTGCTCGAGTTCTGCCGCAAGTGCCGCGATGCCGAGCGGGGTGCCGCGTGATCCACTTCGACCACCCGTGGCTGCTGGGCCTGCTGCCGCTGGCACTGCTGCCGTGGTGGGCGCGCGCCGCGCAGCCGGTGCGCAATGCCTGGGTCGCGCTGCTGCCGCGCGACCGCGCCTCCGATGCCTTGCAGCGCGTGCTGAAGGGTGCCGCCGTGCTCGCGCTCGCGCTGCTGGTGCTGGCGATGGCCGGCGCCTACCGGCCCGAGTACACGGTGGAACGGGTCGGCCAGGGCGCCGAGATCGTCGTCGTGCTCGATCGCAGCCGCAGCATGGACGAGGGCTTCGCCGGCGCCCGCCTCGCCGCCGGCGCGGCCAGGCCACGCGGCACCGGCCCCGAGGCGCTCGACTACTACATGAGCCTGTCGCCGGGCCGCTCGCGCGATGCGAAGGGCAAGGTCGCGCGCCGGCTGCTGTCGGCCTTCGTGACCGGCCGGCCCGACGACCGCTTCGGGCTGGTGGTGTTCAGCACGCTGCCGATGCGGGTGCTCGAGTTCACGCAGAAGAACGACGTGGTGCAGGCCGCCATCGCGGCCGGCGAGATCGGGCGCGGCCTGTCGGAGACCAACATCGGCCTCGCGCTGCTGGACGCGCTGTCGTTCTTCGACGAGCGGCCCTACACCGGCTCGCGCATCGTGATGCTGGTGTCCGACGGCGGCGACCGGCTCGATGAGGCCACGCAGGAGCGCATCGCCTTCGCGGCGCGCAAGCACCGCACCGCGATCAACTGGTTCTACCTGCGCTCGGCCAACAGCCCCGGGCTGAATGCCGAGGCCGGCGACCCGCTGGGCGCCGCCGACACCGTGCCTGAGCACCAGCTGCACCGCTTCTTCCAGTCGCTGGGCACGCCGTACCGCGCCTACGAGGCCGACAACGACAAGGCCTTGCAGGCCGCGATCGACGACCTGAACCGGCTGGAGAACCTGCCGATCACCTACCTCGACACCGTGCCGCGGCGCGAGCTGTCGCCCTATGCCCACGGCATCGCGCTGCTGTGCGTGCTGCTGTTGCTGGGTGCGCAGGCGCTGGAGATCAAGCGATGGGCCTGATGACACCGCAGCGGCGCACGCGCCTCGTGATCGCGGTGCTGGCCCTCGCGGCGCTGGCGGCGGTGATCGACGGCGTGCACCTGTGGCGGCTGCAGCGGTGGAACGCGGCGATTGCCGCCGGGCCACCGGTCGCCCGCAACGACGGCACGCCGCCCGCCGAACTGCAGTTCGCGCTGGCCCATGCGCAGGCGGCCAGCGGTGCCGCCGACGACGCGCTGAAGCGCTACCGCGCGTTGCAGGGCGATTCGGCGCTCGGCCAGGCGGCGCGCTACAACAGCGCGAACCTGCTGGTGCGCCAGGCGCTGGTGGTGCGCGCCGGCACGCAGCCGGGTCTCGCGATCCCGCTGCTGGAGCTGGCCAAGGAGGGCTACCGCGAGGTGCTGCGCCACGACCCCGGGCAATGGGACGCCCGCTACAACCTCGAGCGCGCCCAGCGCCTGCTGCCCGACCCCGACGAATCGCTGGTCGAACCGGCCGACGGCCGGCGCGACGCCGAGCGCGCCGTCACGACGATGCGCGGCTATTCGCCGGGCCTGCCATGACGATCAAGGCGTTCGATGCGCTGCCGGCACTGGCGGCGCTCGCGCTGGCCGCCACCTTCCTGAACCCCGGCGTGCGCATCGAGCGCCGGCTGTTCGAGCACGTGGTGGTGCTCGACATCACGCAGAGCATGAACGTGACCGACGAACTGCTGGACGGCAAGCCGGCGTCGCGCCTCGCGTTCGCGAAGCATGCGCTGCGCGAGAGCCTGCTCGCGCTGCCCTGCGGGTCGAAGGTGGGCTGGGCGGTGTTCACCGAGTACCGCTCGTTCCTGCTGCTGGCGCCGGTGGAGGTGTGCGCGAACCTGGGCGAGCTGCGCGCCACGCTCGAGCGCATCGACGGCCGCATGGCCTGGTCGGGCAACAGCGAAATCGCCAAGGGCCTGCACAGCGCGCTCGGCATCGCGCGCGACCTGCCCGGCAAGCCCTCGCTGGTGTTCATCACCGACGGGCAGGAGGCGCCGCCGCTGAACCCGCTGTACCGGCCGGCCTTCGACGACAAACCGGGCGAGGTGCCGGGGCTGATCGTCGGTGTCGGCGACCTGCTGCCCTCGCCGATTCCGAAGACCGACCCGCTGGGCCGGCCACTGGGCATCTGGCGCGCCGACGAGGTGATGCAGACCGACCTGCGCAGCCAGGGCCGCGGCGCCAGCGTCAACGGCGAGAAGCTGGCCGACGACGGCGCCGGCCCGCCGGCATCGGGCCTGGGGGCGACACCGGGGCGCGAGCACCTGTCGGCGCTGCGCGAGGGCTACCTGCGGATGCTGGCGAGCGAGCGCGGCCTGCGCTTCCATCGGCTGCAGGCGGCGCAGGGGCTGTCGGACGAGCTGTCGTCCCCGGCGCTCGCGCGGCCGGTGGTGGCGCGCGCCGATGCGCGGGTCGCGCTGGCGGCGCTGGCCTTCGTGCTGCTGCTGGCGCGCAGCGGGTGGCCGGTGCTGCAGCGGCTGCGTCAGGCGGCGGGGTGGAAGAAGCGGTCGGCCGCGGCGCCGGCTTCGGCATCGGACTGAACCGCGCCGGGCGGGCCGCCCTTGCCCCACAGCGTGCCGGCGAACGGCATCGCGAGGAACTCGGCGCAGAACTGGGCGGAGTCGATCATCGGCTGCGCCTTCGCGCGGTTGCCGCTGGTGGTGATCAGATGCATGCACTTCTTCGCCATCTCGGCCTTGAACGGCAGGCCGTCGATGCGCATCCACGCGCTCCAGTGGTCGAGGTAGGTCTTCAGCGTGCTCGGGAAGCTGTACCAGTAGACGGGCGCGACCAGCACGAGGTCGGTGCAGGCCATCGTCGCGTCGAGYAGCGTGCGCAGGCCGGCCTCGGGCCAGGGGTAGGTGCCGGCGGTGTGGCGCAGGTCGGTGAAGGGCTGCATCGGCAGGTGCGCGAGGTGCAGCCAGGTCTGGGTGGCATCGGCCGGCAGGCCGGCGGCCGCACGGCGGGCCAGCCATTCGGGGCCAGCCATTCGG
>NZ_JBFUGW010000095.1:0-22133 GCF_056402735.1 Rhizobacter sp. P3_C12 | reverse complement strand
GGTCTCGGGCACGTTGACAGGCTCGGTTGCGACGCTTGTCGGCGGCAACCTGAGCTATGGCACGGTGAACCAGAACTCGGCGGTGCCGCAGAACGTGATCGCGTGGCGCAACGACGGCAACGTGCCGATGGCGCTGTCGGGCTTGTCTGGCTTGCCTGGCGTGTTGAGTGTGGTGGGCAACAGCTGTACCAATGTGGCGCCTGGCCTGGCGTGCACCATGGCGGTTCAGCTGGCCACCGGCAGCTTGACGAGCTTCAGCCAGACGGTGAGCACGGTAGGGGCGACTGTGAATGCGTCGACCACGGCCAGCGGCACGGTGCAGACCATTCCCGGCGCGCTGTTCAACCTGAGCACGGCAGCGACTTCGACGACCACGTACACGACGATCACGCTGACGGTGGCCAACCCGTACAACGCGGCGCAGACGATCACGGCGGTGACTCAGAGCGATGCGGGATCGGCCGGCACGAGCACCTGCACCGTGGGCGGCAGCGTGGCCGCGTCACCAGGGAGTTGCACCTTCCAGTGGATCTACGACCGATGCACCGCGCGCACGGTGAACTTCAGCGTGAAGAACGCGTTCGGCACCCAGACGACGAGCAAGGCCATCGTGAAGGGGACCTGCCTGTGAAGACCATGCAAATGAACGCGCAAAAGATTGCGCCGATGCACATGAAGCGGCTGGCCCGGTTGGTGGTGTTCGCGGGCGCCGCTTGGGTGCAAGCGATGGCGCATGCGCAAGTCCAGCCACCGATTGATCCCTTCCATTACACGAAGACGGTGAGCACCACCTACCGCGCCGACGGCCTGGTGGAGACCGAGAAGGTCGAGCCCGACGACCCGAAGCTGTGCGTGCTGACAACCTACGGCTACGACCCGGCGGGCAACCGCATCAGCACGCGGCAGGAGAACTGCCCGGGTGCGAGTGGCGAAGCGCTCTTCACGGCGCGCACGAGCACGACGACCTTTGCCACGCAGACGGTGATGGTCGCCGGCCAGAGCATCAAGGTGCCCGCGGGCAGCCTGCCGAGCGAGCGCAAGAACGCGCTGCTGCACGGTGAGGCGCAGACGGTAGATCCCCGCTTCGGCACGGTGCTGAGCAAGACCGGCCCGAACGGGCTGACCACGCGCTGGGAATACGACGATCTGGGCCGCGCGACGCGCGAGATCCGCGCCGACGGCACACGGTCGATCACGGCGCACTGCTACATCGCGGGTCGGGTCGACAGCGCAACGAACAGCCCGACGTGCCCGAGCCCCGGCGCGGCGGAGATCCCGACCGATGCGGTGAAGTTCGTGCACGCGGAGCCGCGCGATGCGAGCGGCACGGAGGGCGTCAAGAACGGCCCTTTCACCCGCAAGTACCTGGACCGCGTGGGCCGAGTGCTTCGGCAAGTCACCGAAGCCTTCGACGGCGCCACGCAACCCGGCGGCACGAACCGCCTGATCGCGACCGACACCGAGTACGGCGACCTGGGGCAGGTGATGCTGCAGACGCAGCCGTATTTCCTGGACAGCGGCTCGTCGACCAGCGGCGGCAGCGCCGACGTGGGGCTCTCGCGCTCGGAATACGACGCGCTGGGCCGCGTGGTCCGCACCTACACGGCCGACCCCCAGGGCAACCAGCCGAGCGTGGGCTTCAGCAACCGGGGCAGCCGCCGGGCGCGGTTGTCGGCCGTGGTCTACGGCGCGCTGCAGACGACCACCATCGACGACCAGGGGCACACCCGACTCGAAGAACGCAACGTGGAGGGCCGCCCGATCCGCATCACCGATGCGCAGGGCGCGCAACTCGTCCATCAGCACGACGCCTTCGGCAACCTCGTCACGACGAAGGACGCGCTGCAGAACACCGTGCAGATCGCGTACGACATCCGGGGTCGCAAGCTCAAGCTGACCGACCCGGACGCCGGGATGCTCGAGTACCACTATGACGCCTTGGGCCAGGCGGTGTGGCAGCAGAACCCGCTGCAGAAGCAGCGCGGCAGCCAGACGACGATGGCCTACGACGTGCTCGGGCGCATCCAACAACGCATCGAGCCGGAGTACCAGAGCACCTGGACGTACGACAGCTGCGCGACGGGCATCGGCAAGCTGTGCGCGACGACTGCCAACACGAACCTCAGCCGGCAGTGGGTGTACGACAGCCTGGGGYGGCTGGTCAGCAACCGCACGACCGTGGCGAACGGGCCGAGTTTTGCGAGCGCGCTGAGCTATGACGCGAACGGCCGGCAGGCGACGCAGACGTGGCCGACCGGGCTGACGGTGAACTACGGCTACACGCAGAAGGGGTTTCTCGGCAGTGTGTCGCTGGCGACGGCGGTGACGGTGAACCCGCTACCGAGCACCCCGGGCGGCACACCGGGCGCGAGCGCTACGCTGCCGGCCGGCACGGTGCTGTGGCAGGGGCTGGCTTACAACGCGTGGGACGGCCTGGAGCAACAGAAGTACAGCAACGCGGTGGTGAGCAGGTCCGGCTACGAAGCATCGACGGGTCGCGCCAGCAGCTTGACGACGGGCAAGGGCAACTCCACCGACGTGCTGAACCATGGCTACGTGTGGGACAGCCTGGGCCGGTTGACGAATCGCAACGATGCGAACGGAGATGGTGCGACCGGCGCAGTGACGGAGAACTTCGAGCACGACGCGCTCGGCCGTCTGCAGCGCTACACGGTGGCTGCTCCCGCGATCAGCGGCCTCGTGCGAACGGTGAGCCTGCAATACAACGCGCTGGGCAGCATCCTCTACAAGAGCGATGTGGGGGTGTATGGCTACGGCGCGCAGGGCGCCAACGCGGTACGGCCTCATGCGGTGCAGAGCATCGAAGGCGCGGCCGCCAACACCTACGGCTTCGACGCGAATGGGAACATCGCCAGCGCAAGCTCAGGCAAGTACCGCGGGATCACGTACACGGGCTTCAACCTGCCGGACAGCCAAGCCGGCGTGCAAGGACCTGCAGGCGGCCCGAGCTACGTGTGGAGCTACGACGAGGACCACGCCCGCATCCGCGAGGTGCGGACGATCCCGAGTGGCGCCAACGCAGGCACGCGAACGACGTGGTACCTGCATCCGGACAACACCGGCGGACTGGCCTTCGAGAGCGAGGTCAATGCGCCCACGAGCCCGAGTGCAGCCAACCCCGCGGTCACGAGCAACCGTCACTACCTGAGCGCCGGCGACCAGAGTCTCGGGGTGCTGGTCACAACTGGCGCGCTGCCGGCCCTGGGCGCCACGCAAACAGCACCGACAACGCAATCCAGCCTGACCGTGGTGAAGCTGGAGTATTGGCACAAGGATCACCTGGGCAGCATCGCGGCGACGACGGACCACAACGGCGATGTGACGGCGCGCGATGCATACGACCCGTTCGGCAAGCGGCGCTTCGCCAATGGCAACTACGACGCCGCCGGCACGCTGGTGATCGACTGGAGCCCCGCCGTCAACAGCGGCACCGATCGCGGCTTCACCGGCCACGAGCAGCTCGACGACATCGGGCTCACGCACATGAACGGGCGCATGTACGACGCATCGATCGGGCGGTTCCTGTCGGTGGACAGAGCGGTGACGCAGCCCTATGAACTGCAGAGCTACAACCGCTACAGCTATGTGGAGAACCGGCCGCTGAACGGTACGGATCCGAGCGGATGGAATCCGCTGACGCAGGACAAGACGAGTTGGCCGAGGCCTTTGCCGGACCCCGAGCAGCATCCGTCGCAGCCGCAGCCGCAGCCGCAGCCGAAGCCGAAGCCGAAGCCACAGGAATTGGAGGAAGTGAAAATCACTGGCAGTGGAGCTGTGAATCCCGGCTGCACAGGTGCGTGCTTGACCCTTCTCCGGGCGGAGATGGACAAATACAACAAACGAATGCTCCCGGGCGGCTATGTGCGGTCACTGATGGGCGGCTCGCTGGTCATGCAGGCGCCCAAAGCCCAGGTTGTACGCATCCCAGGTGTTGGGCCGACGATCTACGCGATCTTCGCGGGAACAACGCTGGTGCTCGTCCAACAAGCGACTGAGATTCCTGGAAGCAATACGATGGCCGGGCCGTATGCGTTCATGCAGCAGGCGGCAGGCGGGTTGTCGACTGACGCAAATAGCGCAACTGAGGCACAGCCAGTTGCGCAAGCAAGGACGGATTCTCAAGGCCGCCGTCTGTACGGGCCGTATTTCCGCCATGAGCAGACTCGCGCAGAAGCCGATGCAATAGTTCTCTCTGGGGAGCTGTGGGGAGGATCACCATACAACTATGGTGCTACTCCGGCTGTAATGGCGTATACGCAACCCATGCTCGGCAGCTCGGGGCAACCAGCTCTGAATATGGTGATGTTCTGGACACCTGTGAAGCCGCAAACGGAGAGTATAGTTGGCGCGGCTTGGTACCTTGGGCTAACGCCGGGCGTATTCGAGGCGCCCAATGGGAAGGCCGCGATTCCTGTAATGGCAACGCATGGACCATGATATGACTCACGAAATATTAACGTGGCTTTCTCCTGTCGAAGAACTTCCACTTCGCCCCTACAGGGAGGTGGCCTTTTTCAGGGGTGATATACGCGAGCTTTTGCGGCTCTGTGGGCGACCGACCCCAGAAATCCGTCGTAATGATTTAGGTGAATACTTCGTGGCGTGTCTTTTTATTGGTGATGTGCCCATGCAGTTGGTAGGTTTGGTGCCGTTCGCTGAGCAGGAGTTTGCGGTGGTTGCTGATCCTGCAGAATCGCAAAAGGCGAGAACTGGTGTGATCAATCTTCTTTCAAAGATTGGTTACGCTGTTGATGAATATATACCCGACTCTTGATGCAGTTCGGCGCGTCAGAATTCGTCGGACCTGAGTGCCCCAGTCGGCCCGCTATACTCGACGCTCCGCATGAATCCCGACGCACAACAACTCTGGCGCGCACCGCGCTGGGCGCTGGCCGCGCTGCTTGCGTGCCTCGGCATGCTCGGTCCCTTCTCGATCGACACCTACCTGCCGGCCTTCACCGGCATCGCGCAGTCGATCGGCGCGACACCGGTCGAGATGCAGCAGACGCTGTCGGCCTACCTGTTCGGCTTTGCGGTGATGAACCTGTTCCACGGTGCGCTGTCCGACAGCCTCGGGCGCCGCCCGGTCGTGCTGTGGGGCATCGCGGTGTTCACGCTCGCGTCGGCCGGCTGCGCGCTGTCGCAGCACATCGGCGCGCTGGTGTTCTTCCGCGCGCTGCAGGGCATGTCGGCCGGGGCCGGCATCGTCGTCTCGCGGGCGGTGATCCGCGACATGTTTCCGCCGGCCGATGCGCAGCGCGTGATGTCGCAGGTCACCATCTACTTCGGCATCGCACCGGCCATCGCGCCGATGGTCGGCGGCTTCCTGTTCGTGCACGTCGGCTGGCATGCGATCTTCTGGTTCCTCACCGCCATCGGCGTCGCGCTGTGGATCGGCAACTGGCGGCTGCTGCCCGAGACGCTGCATGCCTCGCAGAAGCAGCCGTTCAACGTGCGACACCTGATGCGCGGCTACTGGCAGCTCGGCTCGAACCCGCGCTTCCTGATGCTGGCGCTGGCCAGCGGCATCCCGTTCAACGGCATGTTCCTGTACGTGCTGTCGGCGCCGGTCTTCCTCGGCGACCACCTGCAGCTGCAGCCCGGCCAGTTCTTCTGGTTCTTCCTGATCACCATCAGCGGGATCATGGGCGGCGCCTGGTTCTCGGGGCGGCTGGCCGGCAGGATCAAGCCGCACCACCAGATCCGCCATGGCTTCGTGATCATGCTGGTGGTGTCGGTCGTCAACCTCGCGCTGAACCTGCTGTTCGTGCCGCAGGCCTGGTGGGCGCTGCTGCCGATCGGCATCTTCGCATTCGGTTGGGCGCTGATGGTGCCGGTGGTCACGCTGATGACGCTCGACCTGGTGCCGGAGCGGCGCGGCATGGCCTCGTCGTTCCAGGCCTGCATCGGCAGCCTGGCCAACGGGCTGGTGGCCGGCGTGATCGCGCCGCTGGTGATGCATTCCACGCTCTGGCTCGCGATCGCGTCGCTGCTGATGATGAGCATCGGCGTCTTCGCCTGGATCTGGGTCAAGCCGCGGGTGGTCATCAAGCTCAAGCCGGCCGCCTGACGGTCGATATCGCGAGAGGCGCCCCGAGTTCCGGGGGCATGCCGGGAGCGTTTCCATCATGTCCACCATCCTGTCCGTCCGCGTCGCTGCGGCCTTGCTCGGCCTGAGCCTGGCCGCCGTGGCGGCGCAGGCCTCCGACGTCCATGCGCCGGACCCGCGCAACTCGCCGGTCAAGCCGATGAAGAATGCCGACTCCGACAAGCCGGCTGCCGCCAAGGCGGCCAAGGCACGCGGCTTCGAAGACCCGATGGACCGCCTGCGCCAGCGCCTGGCCGAGAAGCTCGGTGCGCAGCCGGCCGAGGCCAACCCCGATGTCGTGCGCGTGGCCAACCGGCCGGGTGCGGCGTCGACCACGCCGGCGCGATCGGCGGTGCCGACCTCCGGTGGTGGCGGCAGCGCGGCTGCGCTGGAGGCCACGCAGGGGCCGGCCGAACCGCGTGCGATCGCCGCAGGGCGCCCGTCGCGCTCGGTCGTCGCCGCGCACGGTGCGTCGCCGCACTGGGATTACAGCGGCGAGGGCGCGCCGGAGAACTGGAGCAAGCTGAAGCCCGAGTTCAGCGCCTGCTCGAGCGGCAAGCGCCAGAGCCCGATCGACATCCGCGACGGCATCTCGGTGCAGCTCGATCCGGTGCAGTTCGACTACAAGCCCAGCGGCTTCAAGGTGCTGGACAACGGCCACACGGTGCAGGTCAACGTGGCGCCCGGCAACTCGATCGAGGTGATGGGCCGGCGCTTCGAGCTCGTGCAGTTCCACTTCCACCGCCCGTCGGAGGAGCGCATCAACGGCCGGCAGTTCGACATGGTCGCGCACCTGGTGCACAAGGATCTCGAAGGCAAGCTCGCGGTGGTGGCGGTGCTGCTGGACCGCGGCAGCGTGCAGCCGATCGTGCAGACGGTGTGGAACAACCTGCCGCTGGAGAAGGGCGACGAGGTCGCCGCCCGCGCGACGCTCGACCTGAACGCGCTGCTGCCGTCCGAGCGCGGCTATTACACCTATATGGGTTCGCTGACGACCCCGCCGTGCAGCGAAGGCGTGCTGTGGATGGTGATGAAGCAGCCGGTGGGGGTCTCGTCGGAGCAGATCGGGATCTTCTCGCGGCTGTACCCGATGAACGCGCGGCCGATCCAGTCGGCGAGCGGGCGCTTGATCAAAGGTTCCAACTGATCGGCAGGGACATGCGTGCCATTGTCTGTGGGAGATCAGGGGATAGGGTCTCGCCCCAGACTCTGGCCTCCGGTAAGTGCATGACGCTCCTGCTCCACCCTGCAATGCCCTACGCCATCGAACTCAAGGCCCTGGTTCCCAGCCAGTTGGCCAAGGCCGAGCGAGAGAATCGTCCGGTTGCTGTGGCGGTCAGGGTGCTGGGGCAGATTCGCATCTTTGGGGATCGCCTGTTTGATCGCCTGCAGGTTCTGCGTGCAGGGCTGCTCGACTTGCAAACGATGGTGCGTCAAGGCCACTGTGCCTTGACGCTGGACGCAGTGAAGGTGCTGCTTCGAACATCAGCTGAGCTGATGGAGCACGATGCCGACCGTGCGCCACGCGACGAAGGCTGGACTGCCAGCACACCAGAGGAAGTCCGCAAGCTGTTCGCCCGACTCTGATCATCGGCCACCCCCTGAGAGGCGATCCGTCGCCCCCTGGTCTCTTTTGGTGCCACACTGCCCGCGCTTGGCGCTCCGGCCTTGGCGCCGCGCCCCCGTTTGGGACTCCCGCGACGCACTCCTCCAGCGTCTTTCCCCGCTCTGCCCCGCGCAGCCCGGCTGGCACGTCCGTTGCATGTATACAAGAAGGTGTTCTAAACAGCGGCGATCGGGATCGTGCACTGGCGAACGGGCATGACTCCTGCGAACCCACTTACGCGGCGACGCACAGGAGCGCAGAGATGACGCAACAGACGACGCAAGAGAAGTTCCCGGCCGGCTTCCATCGGCGGGATGTCCTGAAGGGTGCCGGCGCGGCGCTCGCCTTGGGTGGCCTGGGTGGCTTCGGCAGCCTCGCGCACGCGCAGGCCCCGATCACCGTCGGCTTCATCTACGTCGGGCCGAAGGACGACTTCGGCTACAACCAGGCGCATGCCGAGGCGGTGGCCGAGATCAAGAAGCTGCCCGGCATCAAGGCGGTGGAAGAAGAGAACGTCCCCGAGACCACGGCCGTGCAGAAAACGATGCAGGGCATGATCTCGCAGGACGGCACGACGCTGCTGTTCCCCACCTCGTTCGGCTACTTCGATCCGCACATGCTGGCGGTCGCGGGCAAGAACCCGAGCGTGCGCTTCGCCCACTGCGGCGGCATGTGGACCGAGGGCAAGCACCCGAAGAACACCGGCAGCTTCTTCGGCTACATCGACGAGTGCCAGTACCTGAACGGCGTCGTCGCCGGGCACATGTCGAAGAGCAAGAAGCTCGGCTTCATCGCCGCCAAGCCGATCCCGCAGGTGCTGCGCAACATCAACGCATTCACGATGGGCGCGCGCTCGGTCGATCCGTCGATCACGACCACGGTGATCTTCACCGGCGACTGGTCGATGCCGGTCAAGGAGGCCGAGGCCACCAACAGCCTCGCCGACCAGGGCATCGACGTGTTCACGATGCACGTCGACGGGCCGAAGGTGATCGTCGAGACCGCCGCCAAGCGCGGCAAGTTCGTCTGCGGCTACCACGCGAGCCAGGCCAAGCTCGCGCCGGCCGCGTACCTGACCGGTGCCGAATGGAACTGGATCACCGCGTACAAGACCATCATCGATGCGGCGCGCACCGGCAAGCCGCACCCGAACTTCGTGCGCGGCGGGCTGAAGGAAGGCTTCGTGAAGCCGTCGCCGTACGGCGCGATGGTGTCGGCGCCGGCGAAGAAGGCCGCCGACGACGTGAAGGCCGCGATGCTGAAGGGCAGCTTCGACATCTTCAAGGGCCCGCTGAAGGACAACGCCGGCAAGACGATCATCGAGGCGGGCAAGGTCTTCAAGCAGACCGATCCGGCGCTCGAAGGCATGAACTACCTCGTCGAAGGCGTCGTCGGCAAGACCGGCGCATGAGATGAACGCACGCCACGCCGACACGCTCGAAGCCGTCGCGCTGCCGCTGCTCGCGATGGCCGGCGCGCTGCTGCTGTTCGGCGRCTTCGTGTGGCTCGGCGGCAAGAGCCCGGTCGACGCGTGGACGCTGCTGTTCAAGGGCGCGTTCGGCGACTGGTTCTCGTGGCAGAACTCRCTGCAGCGCGCGGCACCGCTGATGCTCACGGCGCTGTGCGTCGCGATCCCCGCACGGGCCGGGCTGGTCGTGATCGGCGGCGAAGGCGCGCTGGTGCTGGGCGGCCTCGCGTGCGCGACCTTGCCCTACCTGATCACGCCGCCGGCCAACGCGTTCGGCAGCGCGCTGCTGCTGGTCGCCGCAGCCGCGGCGGGTGCGGCGTGGATCGCGCTGGTCGGCCTGCTGCGCCAGCGGCGCGGCGTCAACGAGACGATCAGCAGCCTGCTGCTCGCCTACATCGCCATTGCCCTTTTCAAACATCTTGTCGAAGGCCCGCTGCGCGATCCCGCCAGCCTGAACAAGCCGTCGACCCGGCCGATCGCCGATGCGCTGCTGATCGGCGGCATCGGCGGCAGCGACATCCACTGGGGCCTGGTCTTCGGCATCGTCGCCTGCATCGCGCTCGGCCTGTGGATCTTCCAGACACCGTCGGGTTTCGCGACGCGCGTGGTCGGCGGCAACGCACGCGCTGCGCTGCTGGTCGGCCTGCCGAGTGCACGGCTGATCGTGATCGCCTGCGCGATCGGCGGTGCCTGCGCCGGCCTGGCCGGCGGCATCGAGGTGCTGGCGGTGCACACCAGCGCCAACGCCGCGCTGATCGCGGGCCTCGGCTACACCGGCATCCTGGTGTCCTTCGTCGCCCGCCACAACCCGTGGCTGGTGATGCCGGTCGCGGTGCTGTTCGGCGGCTTCGGCGCGGCCGGCAGCCTGCTGCAGCGGCGCATGGACCTGCCCGATGCCTCGGTGCTGGTGCTGCAGGGCTTCGCGTTCCTGTTGATCCTCGCGAGCGAGGCGCTGCGCGGCAGGCTGTTCGTCGAGCGGGCGAAGCCGGCCGCGGCGCCGCCAGTCGTGGCACCGGCCTCCGCGCAGGTGAGCACATGACCAGCGCCGAGCTGTTCGTCAACGTGCTGATCGCCGTGCTCGGCGGCGCGATCCGCGTCGGCACGCCGTTCCTGATGGTGAGCCTCGGCGAATGCGTCACCGAGAAGGCCGGCCGCATCAACCTCGGGCTCGAGGGCGTGCTGGTGTTCTCGGCGATGAGCGGCTTCGGCGGCGCGTACCTCAGCGGATCGGCCTGGGTCGGCGTGCTGGTCGGCGGGCTGTCGGGCGCCGCGCTCGCGCTGCTGCACGGCCTGGTGTGCTCGCTGCCGCGCGTCAACGACATCGCCGCCGGCATCGCGCTGATGCTGCTCGGCAGCGGGCTCGCGTTCTACCTCGGCAAGCCGCTGATCCAGCCGCAGGCGCCGCAGATTCCCGCGCTGGCGCTGGGCGAATGGAGCAGCTCGGCGCAGATCCGCTCGGCCTTGCAGATCAACGCGCTGTTCCCGATCGGCGTCGCGCTCGCGGCCGTGCTCGCCTGGGGCTTCAAGGCGACGCGCTTCGGGCTGGTGCTGCGCATGGCCGGCGATTCGAGCGACGCGGCGCGCTCGCTCGGCTACTCGGTCCACGGCATCCGCATCGCGGCCACGGTGATCGGCGGCTTCATCGCGGGCCTGGGCGGCGCCTCGTTGTCGCTGCACTACCCGGGCAGCTGGAACGAGGGGCTGTCGAGCGGGCAGGGGCTGATCGCGGTGGCGCTGGTGATCTTCGCGCGCTGGAGCCCGTGGCGCTGCCTCGGCGCGGCGCTGCTGTTCGGCGGCGCCGGTGCGCTCGGGCCGGCGCTGCAATCGGTGGGCATCAGCAGCGGCTACCACCTGTTCAACGCGGTGCCCTACGTGCTGACGCTCGCGATCCTGGTGTGGACCTGTTCGCCGACGCGCCGGGTCCAGGGTGCGCCGGCGGAGCTGGGGGTGTCGCTGTGATGACTCGCGCGATGGGCAACTACGTCGACGCCGATCCCTACCGCTGGCCGTTCGACGGCGACCTGCGCCCCGGCAACACCGCGCTGATCGTGATCGACATGCAGGTCGACTTCTGCGGCGTGGGCGGCTACGTCGACAAGATGGGCTACGACATCGGCCTGACGCGTGCGCCGATCGCACCGCTGCAGCGCCTGATGGCCGCGATGCGCGAGGCCGGCTGCCTGCTGATCCACACCCGCGAAGGGCACCGTCCCGACCTGAGCGACCTGCCGGCCAACAAGCGCTGGCGCTCGCGGCAGATCGGCACCGATGGCATCGGCATCGGCGATGTCGGGCCGTGCGGCCGCATCCTGACGATCGGCGAGCCCGGCTGGGCGATCATCCCCGAGCTCGCGCCGCATCCGGGCGAGCCGGTGATCGACAAGCCCGGCAAGGGCTCGTTCTACGCGACCGACCTCGACCTGATCCTGCGCACCCGCGGCATCCGCAACCTGGTGCTGACCGGCATCACGACCGACGTGTGCGTGCACACCACGATGCGCGACGCGAACGACCGCGGCTACGAATGCCTGATCGTCTCCGACTGCACCGCGGCCACCGACCTCGGCAACCACCTCGCGGCGCTGAAGATGGTGACGATGCAGGGCGGGGTGTTCGGCGCGGTGGCCGATTCGGCTGCATTGATCGAAGGCATTGGTAGCCCGGATGCCAATCCGGGTTCTTCTTCGGCATGACACACGATCCCGGATTGACATCCGGGCTACAGGAGTTTTCATGATCACCCGTCGTCGTACCTTGCAAACTCTTGCCGCAGCTGCCTCGCTGGGTGCCGCAACTCTCACCCGCGCCGCGGACGACAGGATCCTGATCGGCTACTGGCCGATCGCGAGCGGCCTGCCGCTGTATGCCGGGCTCGAGCTCGGCACCTTCAAGGAGGCCGGGCTCGATGTCGAGGGCGTCAAGTTCTCCAGCGCCCAGCAGGTGGCCGAGGCGATGATCTCCGGCCGCATCCACGGCTCGGCGAACGGCACAGCGTCGGCCGTGCTGGCACTCGCCGAGATCACCTCGCCGGGCCTGTTCAAGATCATCTGCAGCAACCCGTCGAACCACAAGCTGGTGCTCGACGAGTTCGTCGTCGCGAAGGACAGCCCGATCAAGTCGCTCGCCGACCTGAAGGGCAAGAAGATCGCCAGCGGCCCCGGCATCCAGAACGTCACGCTCGCGAAGATCATGCTCGAGAAGAACGGCGTCGCGAACCCGCAGGTCACCGAGCTGCCGGTCGGCCAGCACGTGCCGGCACTCGTCGGCGGGCAGATCGATGCGGTCTACACGCTGGAGCCCACCGGCACCGCGGGCCGCCTGAAGGGCCTGACGCGCGTGCTCGAGACCGGCGTGATCAGCAAGTACGTGCTCGGCGATGCCGATGCGCCGTGGTTCGGCGGCTCGGCCAGCGTGACTGCCACGCTGCTGAAGGAGCGCCCGGCCGACGCGAAGAAATACATCGCCGCGTACGCGAAGGCGGTGGAGCACGTGCGCAGGAACCCCGAGGAGTCGCGCAACCACCTCGACGGCTTCACGTCGATCGATGCCTCGCTGGTGAAGGAGGTGCCGCTGTCGGGCTTCACGCTCTACAACGAGTTCAAGCCCAGCGACATCGACGCGTTCCAGAAGTTCTTCGACGTGTTCACCGAGCGCAAGATCTTCTCGCGCGCGGTGCCGGTGAAGCCGCTGCTCTACACCGCGTGAGGAGCGGGCCATGAACGCCTCGCGACTGATGGACCGGCGGCTGCTCCCGCTGATCGGCCCGCTGCTGCTGTTCGCCCTGTGGGAGCTCGTGATCTCGGCCCGGTGGATCAAGCCGGTGCTGCTGCCGCCGCCCGGCGAGACGCTCGCCTACCTGTGGAGCACGGTCGCGAGCGGCGCGATCGGGCCCGACCTGCTGTCCACCCTGGGGCGCACGCTGGCCGCCTTCGGCATCGCGGTGTTGATCGGCGTGCCGCTGGGCGTGCTGCTCGGCAGCTCGGAGCTCGCGTACCGCAGCGTCGAGTTCGTGATCGACTTCTTCCGCTCGACGCCGAGCTCGGCGCTGATCCCGCTCTTCATGCTGATCTTCGGCATCACCGACATCAACAAGATCGCGATCGCGAGCTTCGGCGCGATGCTGATCGTGCTCTTCAACAGCGCCTACGGCGTGATGAACGCGAAGAAGACGCGGGTGATGGCGGCGCAGATCATGGGCGTGTCGCGCTGGCATGTGTTCAAGGACGTGATGCTGATGGAGAGCCTCGCGCAGACCTTCGTGGGCCTGCGCAGCGCGGTCTCGATGGYGCTGGTGATCGTCATCGTCGCCGAGATGTTCATCGGCTCGGAGACCGGGCTCGGCCACCGCATCATCGATGCGCAGCAGGTGTTCAACGTGAAGGACATGTACAGCTCCATCCTGATCACCGGCGCGCTCGGCTACCTGCTGAACCTCGCGTTCCTGCTGGTCGAGAAGAAGCTGATCCACTGGAGCGGCAAGGCATGAACGGGCCCGCCGTGAACCTGCCGCACGTGACGATCCGCGGGCTGTGCAAGTCGTTCGCCGGATCGCCGCTGTACACCGACTTCAACCTCGACCTGCCGCGCGGCGAGATCGTCTCGATCTTCGGGCCGAACGGCTGCGGCAAGTCGACGCTGATGAACATGATCGCCGGGCTGGTGCCGCTGGACGCCGGCGAGATCCTGTTCGACGGCAAGACGCTGAAGCAGACCGACATCGGCTACGTGTTCCAGAACTACCGCGACGCGCTGTTCCCGTGGATCAGCGCCCGCGACAACATCGCCTACCCGCTGCGCCGCAAGGGCATGAAGGAAGCGCAGGTGCGCGAGCGCGTCGACGAGCTCGTGAAGCTGTTCGAGATCCGCTTCGACCTGGCGCGCTACCCGTACGAGCTGTCGGGCGGGCAGATGCAGACGGTGTGCATCATGCGGGCGCTTGCGCCGCGGCCCGAGGTGATGTTCCTCGACGAGCCGTTCTCGGCGCTCGATTTCGAGATGACGCTGTTCATCCGCGAGAAACTGCAGGAGGCGCACCTCGCGACCGGCGTGACGATGGTGATCGTCTCGCACGACCTGGAAGACGCGGTGTTCCTGGCCGACCACATCCTGCTGCTGACGCGCCGGCCGACGCGCATCGCCGAGTTCGTGCCCTTCGAGATGCCGCGGCCGCGCCTGCCCGAGGCGGTGTCCGACGAGCGCTTCGTGCGCGTGAAGGCGCACACGCTCGAGGTGTTCCGGCGGGAGATGAAGGCGTGACGGCGCCGCTCGATCCGGTGCCGCGGCCGACCGGTGCGCTGGCGCTCGACACCTACCAGCTGACCAAGCGCTTCGGCGCCTTCACGGCGCTCGACGGCGTGTCGCTCGCGGTGCGGCCCGGCACCGTGCATGCGCTGCTCGGCGAGAACGGCGCCGGCAAGAGCACGCTGGTGAAGTGCGTGGTCGGCTGGCAGCGCGCCGAAGAAGGCAGCGTGCTGATCGATGGCCGCGAGCGCGACATCGCGTCGCCGGTGGTCGCGCGCGAGCTGGGCATCGGCATGGTCTACCAGCACTTCACCGTGGTGCCGGGCATGACGGTGGCCGAGAACCTGCTGCTCGCGCGCGGGCGGCTGCCGGCCGTCATCCACTGGCCGACGGTGCGCCAGGAACTGGCCGCCTTCCTCGAGACGACGCCGTTCAGGCTCGACCTCGATGCGACGCCGCAGCAGCTGTCGGCCRGGCAGAAGCAGAAGCTGGAGATCCTGAAGCAGCTGCTGCTGAAGCCGCGCCTGCTGATCCTCGACGAGCCGACCTCGGTGCTGACGCCGCAGGAGGCCGACGAGGTGCTGGGCCTGCTGCGCGACCGTGCGCATGCGGGCGATTGCAGCATCGTGCTGATCACGCACAAGTTCCGCGAGGTCACCGCGTATGCGGACGACGTGAGCGTGCTGCGGCGCGGCCGGCTGGTGGCGGCGCATCGGGTGGCCGAGACCGACCCGCGGCAGCTGGCGGCGGAGATGATCGGCGCGGCCGATGAGGGCGCCCCGGAATCGAAGCGCGAGTTCGCGCCGCCGCAGCGCACCGAGCGCGAGCGTGGGGCCGCGCGGCTGACGATCGAGGCGCTGACGGTCGATGGCGACCGCGGCCAGGCGGCAGTCAACGGCCTGAGCCTCAGCGTGCATGCCGGCGAGATCGTCGGCGTGGCGGGCGTCTCGGGCAACGGCCAGCGCGAGTTCGCCGAGGCGCTGGTCGGCCAGCGTCGGCGCGTGTCGGGCGAGGTGTGGGTCGGCCACGGCGAGCAGCGCGAGCGCTTCGCCGCGACGCGCGCGCAGAACCAGCGCCTGAAGGTGCGCAGCCTGCCGGAGGAGCCGCTGCGCAACGCCTGCGTCGGCGACCTGAGCGTCTCGGACAACATCGGCCTGCGCTCCTTCGACCGCGCGCCCGCGGCACGCGGTGGCTGGCTGCGCACCTCGGTGCTGCGCGAGCGCGCACGCCGGTTGATCGCAGAGTTCGGCGTCAAGACGCGCAGCGAGCTGGCGCCGATCCGCGCGCTCAGCGGCGGCAACGTGCAGCGCGCGGTGCTGGCGCGCGAGCTGAGCGACGAGGCCGAGGTGCTGATCGTCTCGAACCCGGTGTTCGGGCTCGATTTCGCGGCGGTCGCCGAGATCCACCAGCGGCTGATGGACGTGCGCAACCGCGGCGGCGCGGTGCTGCTGATCAGCGAGGACCTGGACGAGCTGCTCGCGCTGTCGGACCGCATCGCGGTGATGAGCGAGGGGCGCATCGTGCACGAGGCCGATGCGCGCGTCGCCGACCGCCACGTGCTTGGCCATCACATGGGGGGAAGCCACTGATGATCCAGGTCGATGCCCTGCCGGGCCCGTTCGAGTTCGAGCCGGCGCACACCGCGCTGCTGATGATCGACATGCAGCGCGATTTCATCGAGCCGGGCGGCTTCGGCGCGGCGCTCGGCAACGACGTGTCGCTGCTCGCGCCGGTGGTGCCGGCCGCGGCCGAGCTGGTGGCGCTGTGCCGCGCGATGGGCGTGCTGGTGGTGCACACGCAGGAATGCCACCGGCCCGACCTGTCGGACTGCCCGCCGGCCAAGCGGCTGCGCGGCAAGCCGAGCCTGCGCATCGGCGACCCGGGGCCGATGGGGCGCATCCTGATCGAAGGCGAACCGGGCGCCGGCTTCGTGCCCGAGCTGATGCCCCAACCCGGCGACGTGGTGATCGCGAAGCCGGGCAAGGGCGCGTTCTACGGCACGCGGCTGGCCGAGCTGCTCCAGGACCAGCAGATCACGCGGCTGATCTTCGGCGGCGTGACGACCGAGGTCTGCGTGCAGACGACGATGCGCGAGGCCAACGACCGCGGCTACGAATGCCTGCTGGTCGAGGAAGCGACCGGCTCGTACTTCCCGCAGTTCAAGGCGGCGACGCTCGCGATGATCCGCGCGCAGGGCGGCATCGTCGGGTGGACGGCGTCGTTGGGGGCTGTGAGGGCTGGGCTGGGTTTCGCCCGGTCGGGCGAGTCACTTTCATTTGTCTTGCCAAATGAAAGTAACCAAAGCAAAGGCGCCTGAAAACCATACGGTTCGTTCAGCCTCGCTGCGGACAACACTGCCACTTCGGCTGCACATCACCGTTCATTGGGATTGTTGTTCTCCCGCTCCACCCGACTCGCTCGCTTCGCATCGCATCGTCTTGCGCCGGCCGCCGCCGCAGTGTCATTTGGGCGATGCGTAGCGAGCTGGGTGGAGAAGAACGGCCAACAATCCCAATGAACGGTGATGTGCAGCCGAAGTGGCAGTGTTGTCCGCAGCGGGGCAGAACGAACCGTATGGTGTTGTATTGAAGCCCTTTGCTTTGGTTACTTTCATTTGGGCTCAAATGAAAGTGACTCGCCCGACCGGGCGAAACCCGCCAGAGCCTCCGGTGCGCGCGCCGCGCGCCTACGCCCCGCGCCGCAGCGCCTCGATCAACTTCTCGCGTTCCTTCCCTGCCGCCGCGTTCTCCGCCAGCAGCGCGAGGAACTGCTCCTGCGATTGCGCCTTCGCCTGCGCCTTCTTCACCAGCACGCCGGCGATCGGCCCGAGGTGGGCCGTCAGCACCTTGCGCGACTGCGTGACCATCTCGTCGGTCAGCGCATGGTGGCCGGTCGGCAGCGACGGGTTCACCGGGTGCGCCGACGCCTGCGTGCCGGTCGCGCCCAGCTTGGCGGTGAAGCGCGCGCGGTCGGCATCGCTGCCCAGGTGCTCGCACACCTTCGCCGCAAGGCTCGGCAGGTCGGTGCTGAAGCGCGCCGCATTGCGCACCAGCACCTTCGCGACCGGCCCGACGAACGAGGCCAGCGCCAGCTCGACGCGGGCGAGYGTCTGCGGATCCCAGCCGGTCGGCGCCGCGGTCGTGCGGACCGATCCGGCCGACCCGGCCGACAGCACCGCCGTCGGCGCATGCGGATCGGCCGAGGGCGGCGCCGGCCGCGGCGGCGCCATGATCACCGTCGTCTCCGATTCGTCCTCGGTCGACGGCAGCACGCGCCGGGCGAGCGCCTGGCGGAACAGTGCCGCGGTCGCGAAGCGATCCTGCGGCTTCTTCGCCATCGCGCGCGCGACGATGCCGTCGTAGAAATCGGGCCGCGGCGCGATGTCGATGCGGCTCGGCGGCGTCGGCGTGTCGTTCATCACCTTGTACATCACCGCCTCGGGCGAGCCGCGGAACGGCGACTGGCCGACCAGCATGCCGTACAGCAGCACGCCGGCCGCGAACACGTCGACCCGGTGGTCCACGTTCTCGCCGACGTACTGCTCCGGCGCCATGTAGCCGGGCGTGCCGATCGTCGAGGTCATCAGCGTCAGCACCTGCGATTCGATGCGCGCGATGCCGAAGTCGGTCACCTTCAGCTGGCCGGCATTCGTCACCATCAGGTTGGCCGGCTTGATGTCGCGGTGCCACACGCCGTGGCGGTGTGCGCAATCGAGCGCGTCGAGCAGCTGGTCCATCAGCTTCAGGATGTCGACCTCGGGCAGGCGTGGCGTGGCCGCGAGGATCTTCGACAGCGTGCGGCCCTCGACGTACTCCATCGCGATGAACGCGGTGTCGTCGTCTTCGCCGTACTCGTAGATCGGCACGATGTTCGGGTGCGACATGCGCCCGACCGCCTGCGCCTCGTTGCGAAAGCGCTCGGCGGTCGACGACCCCGACAGGTCTTCGCCGACCAGGTGCTTGCGGATCGTCTTGATCGCCACCGGCCGCTGGATGATCGGATCGAACGCCTTGTACACCACACCCATGGCACCTTCGCCGATCACGCCGGTGATCGGGTACTTGCCGAGTTGCTCAGGGTGTTTCATGGCCGCGCGAGGTATTTCACTCCAGGAGCTTCAAGGCGTGCACGAGGCTCTTGCGCATGCGCGCGAAGGATTCGGCCAGAACGCCGATTTCGTCACGCGATTTCGTGTTGAACTCCGGCGCGTCGAGCTCGCCCAGGCTGACCCGGTCGGACAGCGTCGACAGCCGGCTCACCGGCCGGATCACGAGCTGCCACAGCATCAGGTTCAACGCCAGCACGATCAGCAGGAACACGCCGGCCAGCAGCGCCAGCACGACGCGGAAGGCGCGGTCCGCGCGCTCCAGCGGCACCGACATCGGCACCGAGACGATCTGCGCGCCCAGCACCTCGGTCATGGTCCAGCCGAAGCCGTTGGCCGGGCCGTACTTGTCGACCATCGGCTTGGGCGCCGCCTCGACCGTGCTGTGGCAGCGCAGGCACACCGGGTTCGACAGCTTGATCGGCCGGGCGATGTAGGTGACCGGGCCCGACGGCGTCACGCGCTGGCCGACGAACTCGGTGCGCTCGGGGCTCTGGCGGAACTGCTGGATCACGTCTGCCTCCCAGTCCTGCGCGCGGTCGCGCGGGTTGGTCGGGTTCAGCATCGCCGGCTTGTAGGCGTACTCCGGGTGGTCCTTGCGCAGCGTGTTCAGCACCTCGGTCGACGAGTAGGCCGGCACCGACTGCGGCAGGAAGGTGTACTTCATCTGCGTCTCCAGCAGCGGCGCGATCTGCGTCGCGGTGTAGGAGCTCACGGCCAGCGCGTTCTCCATCAGCAGCCGCGCGCGGTCCAGCACTTCGTCGTGGGCGTTCTGCTGCAGCAGCGCGCGGGCGATGTAGCCCGCGGCCCCCAGGCCGAGCGCGAACACGATCAGGAACACCAGGTTGAATTTGAGCAGCAGCTTCATGGGGCCTCTTGGGGGTGGTGCCGGGACTTACGTGAGGGATGACGAAACGGACGCACAGGTCGGCGTCATGGTCGGGATTCGACCTTCCTGGGCAGGTACTTTTCCGGGAACAGCGTGCGGTCCCACTCCGGGTGGGCGCGCAGCGTGCCGACCAGGCCGCGCCGGAAATCCGCGTTGCGGGCCTCGCCCTTCCAGCGCAGCACGAAGCCCGCCCGCAGGCCGGCCTCGGCATCGATCCAGGCCGCCACGTCGTCGTAGGCGATGCCCGACAGCCGCGTCGGATCGACCTCGCGCGTCTTGAAACGCTCGAGCCGCGACGGCAGCGTGTCGAGGAAATCCTTGGGCACGCGCTGGATGAAGGCCGCGGTGGGGCGCGGCGCGACGCTCGCGCGGGCCGCGCCGGCGCGGGTCAGGAACTGCTCGCCCTTCAGCGTGACGTTGCCGAGCGGCCGGCCGTCGAGCAACTCGGTGAGCGCGACCTCGCCGGCCTCGGCGAACACGTTGGCGTCCTGCGGCTGCACCAGCACGACGGCGCGCTGCGCGATCGCGCTCGCATCGAACAGCGGCGTGTTGAAGACGGGGCTCGCGAGCGATGCCGGCGCCGTCACCTTGACCCAGCCCTGCAGCAGGTAGAAGCGGCCCGGGGCGCGGCTGGCGAGTTTCGGCGCGATCTGCAGCCGGGTGGCGGGGCCGAGGTCGGCGATCAGGCCGTCGGGGAACTCGATGCGCAGCAAGCGGCCCTGGGTGCCGGTCTCGACGATGTCCTCGCGCAGCAGGCGCACGCCTTCGGCCGGCGCGTAGCGCGCGGCCTCACGGACCAGCACGGCTTCGCCGTCGACGATGGTCAGCGTCGCGAGCGGGGCGGCCGGCGGCGCGGCGCTCGCGAACAGCGGGACAGTGAGCAGCAAGCTCCACAACGATCTCAGCCACATGGGCGCACCTTCGCTTCGTGGGCGTGGGTTTTGGGGCCGACAAGCATAACGGCACCGGATGACGGCCCCTTCGGCACGCTCAGGGCAGGGCTTCGACAGGCTCAGCCCGAACGGGAAAATCCGTTCGCCCTGAGCTTGTCGAAGGGCCGGGCTGAGCCTGCCGAAGCCTTCGTCTCACAATTCCCCGGCCACCGGCCGCGCGCTGTGCAGCTTGTGCAGCGTGATCTTGCGCACCTCCGCCTTGCTCGCCTCGATGTGGGTGCGCAGCATCAGCTTGGCCGCGTCCGCCCGCCGCGCCAGGATCGCCTTCAGGATCTTCGCGTGCTCGTCGTAGGTGGCGCTGATGCGCGGCGGTTGCGTGAAATCGAGGCGGCGCACGATGCGGATGCCGTCGGTCACGTCGGCATGCACGCGCGCCATCTCCAGGTTGCCGGCGGCCGACACCAGCGTCGCATGGAAGGCCTCGTCGAGCGCGGCGACCTCGGCGGTGTCGGACTTGCGCTCCTTCTCGGGCACCAGCCAGATCGCCTTCAGCAAGCCCAGGTCGGGCATCGGCTCGGCCGCGCACAGCCGGTCGACCGCGGTGGCCTCGAGCACCACGCGCAGGTCGTACAGCTCCTCCAGCTTGCGGAAATCGAACGGCGACACGCTCCAGCCGCTGCGGAACGCCACCTGCACATAGCCTTCGAGCTCGAGCCGGAACAGCGCCTCGCGCACCGGCGTGCGCGACATCTCCAGCCGCTCGGCCATGTCGCTCTCGGTGAAGCCGTCGCCGGGCAGCAGCACGAAATCGAAGATGGCCGCCTTGATGCGCCGGTAGGCGGCCTCGGCGCGGGTCAGGTCGCGGGGGTTGGCGCGCGGGTTGTTCTTCGTGGCCAGCGGTTTCATCCGAGCAAGCTTACATGGGCCGACACGACCCGCCAGCCGGCGGGGGTGCGCATCCAGGTCTGCGTCTGCCGGCCGGGCCGCGTGCCGCCCTCGCGCTGGAACTCGATGTGCGTGGTCGCGAAATCCTCGCCGTAGGTCGTGAGCTGCGTGCGCAGCACGCTGCGCGCCAGGCCGGTGGCGGGCCGGGCCGAGCGGAAGGCACGGATCGCCTCGATGCCGTACAGGTTCTCGCCGACGCCGTAGCGCAGCGTGTGCGGGCTGTCCCAGAACAGCTCGTCGAGCACCGCCACATCGTTGCCGACCAGCGCGCGCTCATAGCGCTCGAACGCCGCGGTGAGCGCGGCCAGCACGTCGGGGCGGTTGATCTCCATCGAGGTCCGGTCCTCAGATGCCGGCCACCGGCGACGCGGCGGCGCCGCTCGCTTCCAGCGCGCGCGCCACGCGCAGCGCCAGGTCCTCGCGCCAGGGTGCCGCGATCACCTGCACGCCGATCGGCAGCTTCTGCATCCCGTGCGGCCACAGCGGCGCGGCCACCACCGGGCAGCCGGCGAACGACACAGGCTGCGTCAGCAGGCCCATCGACGGGCGGGTCGGCATCGCGACGCCGTTCAGGTCGAAGGTCTCGTCACCGAGCGGCGTGGCCTGCACCGGGGTCGCGGGCGCGAGCAGCACGTCCCAGTCGGCGAACAGCGCGTTGATGCGGTCGCGGTACAGCCGGCGAAAGCGCTGCGCCCGCACGTACCACTCGGCCGGCTGCAGCGCGCCGGCGATGAAGCGGTCGACCGACAGCGGCTCGTACTCGGCGGCGCGTTCGCGCAGCGTCGGCAGGTGCAGCGCGCCGCCCTCGGCCGCGCTGGTGACGAAGGCGGCGGCGCGGGCGAGCGCGGCATCGGGCCACTGCACGCCCACTGCACGC
>NZ_JBFUGW010000094.1:0-22163 GCF_056402735.1 Rhizobacter sp. P3_C12 | reverse complement strand
GTGGCCGACAGCCCGCCGCGCGGCGGCGCGCGGTGGCCGCGCGTGGCGTGCGCGACCAGCAGCGCGGCCAACGCCTCGTGCCCCAGGGCATTCGCCTGCAGCCGTGCCTGCGGGTCGTGCCAATCGAGCAGGGCCAGCGCGTGCAGCGGCGCGGCCACGCCGGCGTCGGCCACGAAGGTCAGGTCGGGCACCTGCACCTCGCGCGGTTCGCGGTCGAGCAGCCGCACCGCCAGCGGCGCGAGCTGCGCCTCGTCGAAGTACAGGTGCACGAAGCTCTGCTCGCCCCCCACCACCCAGCGCGATTCGTGGCCGGCCGGCATCACGCACAGCCGGCCCGGCTCGCCGCGCAGCGCGGGCGCCTCGTGCCGCCAGGTGTGGTGACCGCCGCTCAGGTACAGCGACAKCGTGTGGTGCGAGGGCCGGCTGTAGCGCGTCGCGTCGGCCGCGTTGCGCCACACCGCGGCGGCCAGCCCGTCGCCCAGCACGGCGCTGCGCAGCAGCCGGGCGCGCGAGTGCGTCAGCACGTCGAACACCTCGTGGCGGGTCAGGTCGGCAGCAGCCATGGTGCCGCCACTGTAGCCGCGCCCACGCGCGAGCGGGCGGGCGCGGCGATCAAACCGCAGTTTTGTGCAACTCCGGCGCCGTTGCCCGCCCGACACTGCCGGCATGAACCTGTTCCTCTATGTGCTCACCGTGCTGATCTGGGGCACGACCTGGATCGCGCTGAAACTGCAACTGGGCGTCGTGCCGATTCCCTGGTCCATCGCGTACCGCTTCGCGCTGGCCGCCGCGGTGCTGTTCGCCTGGCTGGCCATCACCGGCCGGCTGAAGCGGCCCGATGCCCGCGCGATGAAGCTGATCGCCGCGCAGGGCGTGTGCCTGTTCTGCCTGAACTTCATCTGCTTCCTGCACGCGAGCCGCTTCATCCCGAGCGGGCTGGTCGCGGTGCTGTTCTCCACCGCGACGGTGTGGAATGCGTTCAACGCGCGGGTCTTCCTCGGCCGGCCGCTCGCGCCGCGCGTGCTGGCCGGCAGTGCGCTCGGCATGCTGGGCCTGGCGGCATTGTTCTGGCCGGAGCTGACGCGCCACGATGCGTCGCCCGGCACGCTGACCGGCCTCGCGCTCGGGCTGGCCGGCACGCTGTGCTTCTCGGCCGGCAACATGCTGTCGACGCGCCTGCAGGCGCTGGGCCATGCGCCGGTCGTCACCAACGCGTGGGGCATGCTGATCGGCGCATCGATGCTGGCGCTCGGCTGCGGCGTCGCGGGCGTCGGCTGGGCCTTCGATCCGTCGCCCACCTACGTCGGYGCGCTGCTGTACCTCGCGATCCCCGGCTCGGTGATCGGCTTCACCGCCTACCTGACGCTGGTCGGCCGCCTCGGGCCGGAGCGTGCGGCCTACAGCACCGTGCTGTTCCCGGTGGTCGCGCTGAACGTGTCGGCCTGGGTCGAGGGCTACCAGTGGACGGCGCCGGCGCTGCTCGGGCTGGTGCTGGTGATGGCCGGCAACGTGATCGTGTTCCGCAAGCCGAAGGCCGCGCCTGCGGCCGCTGCCGTCACAGCCCCAGCTCGCTGAGCCCGGCGTGCTCGTCCGGGCGGCGGCCGAGCGGCCAGTGGAACTGGCGCTGCCCGGGCTGGATCGGCAGGTCGTTGATGCTCGCGTAGCGGCGCTCCATCAGGCCCTGCGCGTTGAACTCCCAGTTCTCGTTGCCGTAGCTGCGGAACCACTGGCCCGAATCGTCGCGGAACTCGTAGGCGAAGCGCACGCCGATGCGCGGCCCGCCGAAGGCCCACAGCTCCTTGATCAGCCGGTAGTCGAGCTCGCGCGCCCACTTGCGCTGCAGGAAGGCGCGCACCTGCTCGCGGCCGACCGGGAACTCGGCGCGGTTGCGCCAGCGCGTGTCCTCGGTGTAGACGGCGGCGACGCGGTCGGGGTCGCGGCTGTTCCAGGCGTCTTCGGCCAGGCGGACCTTCTGGCGAGCGGTTTCCTCGGTGAACGGGGGCAGCGGCGGGCGGGGTGTTTCCATGGGGGCTCCTGTTTACTGACGCAGTTTCGTTGTGTAGACAGGTCTGTCTACGTGCCGCATCTTGAGGCAGACAGATCTGTCTGTTAAACTGCGGGCCATGACGAACGCCACGGCCCCGCTCGAACCCCGTCAGCGCATCCTCGAGACAGCGATGCGCCTCTTCTACGCCGACGGCATCCGCGCGGTCGGCATCGACCGGCTGATTGCCGAATCGCAGGTGGCGAAGGCCTCGTTCTACCGGCACTTCCCGTCGAAGGACGACCTGGTGCTGGCCTTCCTGCGCTTGCGGCACGAGCGCTGGATGAGCTGGTTCACGGGCAGGCTGGAGGCGCGCTGCGAAGCCGCCGGCCCGGCGATGGAGCGCGCGGCCGAGGTGCTGCGCGAATGGTTCGAGGAGCCGGATTTCCGCGGCTGCGCCTTCATCAACACGCTGGCCGAAGGTTCGGCGCAGGGCGAGGCGATCAGCGTGGTGCAAAGCCACAAGGACGAGCTGCAGGATTGCCTGCTCGCGCTGGCGCGACGCTGCGGCCACCCGCAGCCGGAGCGCGCCGCGGAAGATGCGCTGCTGATCGTCGAGGGCGCGATCGTGCGCGCGCACATGACGGGCGACGCCGGCGCGGCCGATGTCGCGCGCCGGCTTCTGCAGAAGTCCTGGTCGTGAACTGATGCGCTGTTGCCCGTCGCTACACTGACCCGGCGCCCGGACTGGCCGGGCACCCGCCGGGAGCAGCACACATGGTCGTCGAAGCCGAGGCACTGCGCTGTTTCCGGGTGGCGATGGGCCAGCCGGCGTCGGACTTCCGCGACGGACAGTGGGAGGCCATCGACCACATCGTGAACCAGCGCGGCAAGGTGCTCTGCGTCCAGCGCACCGGCTGGGGCAAGAGCATGGTGTATTTCGTCGCGGCCACGTTGATGCGGGCGCAGGGCGCCGGCGTCACGCTGATCATCTCGCCGCTGCTCTCGCTGATGCGCAACCAGATCGAGGCGGCGCACCGGCTCGGCTTGAAGGCGCTCAGCGTCAACTCGACCAACCGCGACGATTGGGAGGCCGTGCGCAGCGAACTGCTGGCCGGCCACGTCGACCTGCTGCTGATCTCGCCGGAGCGCCTCGCCAACGACGAGTTCGTGAGCGGCACCCTGCAACCGATCGCCGCACGCATCGGGCTGCTGGTGATCGACGAGGCGCACTGCATCTCGGACTGGGGCCACGATTTCAGGCCCGACTACCGGCGCGTCGGGCAGGTGCTGGCCCGCCTGCCGGCCCACATCGCGGTGCTCGCCACCACGGCCACGGCCAACCGGCGCGTGGCGCAGGACGTGGCGGCCCAGCTCGGCACCGGCGTGGTCGTGCAGCGCGGGCCGCTGCTGCGCGAGAGCCTGGCGCTGCAGAACATGCGCCTGCCGGGCGCGGCCGAGCGGCTGGCGTGGCTGGCAGATCGCATTCCGCAGCTGCCCGGCAGCGGCATCGTCTACACGCTGACCACGCGCGATGCCGACCGCGTGGCCGAGTGGCTGCAGCTGCGCGGGATCGATGCACGCGCGTACCACGCCGGCAAGCCCGACGACGAGCGGCAGGCGATGGAGCAGGCGCTGCTGACCAACGACCTCAAATGCCTGGTCGCGACCACGGCGCTCGGCATGGGCTACGACAAGCCGGACCTGCACTTCGTCATCCACTACCAGACCCCCGGCAACGTGGTCGCCTACTACCAGCAGGTGGGCCGGGCCGGCCGGGCGATCGCCGCGGCCTGCGGCGTGCTGCTGTCGGGCGATGAGGAAGAGGACATCAACGAATACTTCCGCGATGCCGCGTTCCCGCCGGAATGGCAGGTCGACCGGATCCTCGGTGCGCTGGAGGCAGCCGACGGGGGGCTGAGCGTTCGCGCGCTGGAGCGGGCCGTCAACCTGCGGCAGTCGCAGATCGAGAAGGTGCTGAAGCTGCTGGTGGTCGAGCCGGACTCGCCGGTGCTGCGCATCGATGGCGCGTGGTACCGCACCGCGCAGCCGTTCCGGCTCGACAAGGAGCGCATTGCGCACCTCACGCGGCAGCGCGAGGAAGAGTGGGCGCAGATGAAGCTCTACCTCGCCAACGAGCGCTGCCTGATGCGGTTCCTCGCCGAGGCGCTCGATGACGTCGGGGCAGCTGCGTGCGGGCGCTGCGCCGTGTGCCTCGGCCGGCCCGTGCTGCCGCTGGAGATCGAGCGCGCCACGCTGATCGAGGCGCTGCGCTTCGTCAGGCGCAGCGAGATGCCGCTGGAGCTCAAGAAGCAGTGGGACATCGCGGCGCTGCCGCAGTACCAGGCCGAGCATGGTTGGAGCAAGCCGACCATCCCGCCGGCACTGCGGGGCGAAGAAGGGCGGGTGCTGTCGCGCTGGGGCGAGCCGGTGTGGGGCCAGCTGGTGGCGCGCGGGAAGGCGCAGGGCCGCTTCGACGATGAGCTGGTCGAGGCGTCGGCAGACATGATCCGCCACCGGTGGCCGGCCGCTGCACGGATCGGCTGGGTGACCTGTGTTCCGTCGATGCGACATCCCGAACTCGTGCCGGACTTCGCCAGGCGGCTCGCCGGGGCGCTGGGGGTACCGTTCCGGCCGGTCATTTCGAAGTCACGCGAGACGCAGCCCCAGAGAGACATGGAGAACCGCTTCCACCAGTGCCACAACCTCGATGGCGCGTATGCCATCGAGCCGCAGCCGGGCACCGATGGCGCCGTGCTGCTGGTCGACGACCTCGTCGATTCCGCATGGACCTTGACGCTCGCGGCGGCCTTGCTGCGACAGGCGGGAACGGCGGCCGTCCATCCGTTCGCGCTGGCCCTCACCGCGGCGAAGTAGCGACCCCATGAGCGTTCAGGGCATGAGTGCGGACGGCGAAGCGGTGCTGCTGCTGTGCGGGCGGTTCGGCGGCGAGCGGCAGGAGCCGTTCGAGCCGCTGTCGATGCGCGATTGGGCGGCGTTCGCCCCCTGGCTGAACCAGCGCGGGATGCGGCCTGCCGACCTGCTGGCCGCCGCGGGGCGCGCTCAGCTGGACGGTGTGCATGAGATCGAATTCGAGCGCCCCCGCCTCGAATTCCTGCTGGCCCGCGGCACCGCGATGGCCCTGGCGCTGGAGCGATGGAGCCGTGCCGGCCTGTGGGTCATTTCGCGGGGCGATGCCGCCTACCCGAAGGCGCTGAAGCGGCGGCTGAAGCACGCCGCGCCGCCCTTGCTGTACGGTGCGGGCCGCCAGGAGCTGCTGGAACTGGGGGGACTGGCCATCGTCGGCTCGCGCGATGCCTCCGAAGCGGCGCTCGACTTCACGCGCCGCATCGCGGCTGCCTGTGCCGGCGAGGGAATGGTGGTCGTGTCGGGCGGTGCCCGCGGCGTCGACAGCGCTGCGATGCAGGGCGCGGTGGAGGCCGGCGGCCATGCCGTCGGCGTGCTGGCCAACGACCTGTTGAAGGCGAGCGTCGGCCGATCGAACCGGGCCGGCCTGCAGGCCGGCCGCCTGGTCCTGGCCTCGCCCTTCCCGCCGGAGGCCGGGTTCCTGGCCGGCAACGCGATGGCGCGCAACAAGTACATCTACGCGTTGGCCGACCGGGCGCTGGTGATCGATGCCGCCCTGGGCAGTGGCGGCACCTGGGCCGGTGCGCTGGAGAACCTGACGGCGCAGTGGGTGCCGCTGCACGTCAGGATCCCGGGCGAGGGCGCCGGCAATGCCGCCCTGGTCGGCCAGGGCGGCGTGGCGTTCGACTTCGTCCCGGGCCGCGACGAAGCGCTGCGTGAGCACCTCGAGCGAAGCCCCTGAGGGCCGAACTCAGGCAGGCACGCGCGTCATCTGCATCGTCCAGTTCGTTTCCCACTCCAGCCCGTCGGGCGAGAAGGCCTGCTCCCAGCGCGCCGCATCCGGCCCCTGGCGCTGCCAGAGGAAGCGCGCGAAGACCTTGCGGCCGTTGTCTTCATCCTCGCCGTAGAACTCGCCGCGGTCGCCGCTGAAGCCGCCATGCACCGGCGGAAACAGGATGCCGCTGCGGCTGTTCACCCAGTAGATCGACCATTGACGCTTCGCGGTATCGAACAGGCGCAGGGTCATGCCCGACCAGCCCTGGGTCGGGAAGTCGATCTGTTCGACGTTGGCGACCCCGCCGAGGCGCGGCTCGCACGCCAGCACCGACGGAAACTCCTGCCAGTCGGTGCTGCCCGGCGTGCGCGTCGCGAGGCACCGGTTCTCGACCTGCCAGCGGCCGTACAGGAAATCGAAGTCGTCCGGTTGCCCGGTGCGGTCCAGCGTGTAGCTCATCGTGTTCTCCGGTGAAAGGCGCTCAGCGCCAAGCCGAGCCGGCGGTGGGTTGCAGGCGGAACATCTCCGGGGCCGCGCGCAGCTGCGACAGCCAGCGCGGCCACACCGCATCGCGCCAGATCGCCGAGGTGAACAGCCGGTCGGCGCAGTCGAGCTGGTGGACCACGCTGTCGAAGCGGCAGATCCACACGAAGGATTCGGTGTCGGTGCGCACCGGCAGTGCCGGGAAGTCGTTGACGGCGTGCTCGGTCTTCAGCACCGCCTGCACCTCCATGCCGGCGGCCACCAGGCACGGCCGCACCTCGTGCTCGAAGCGCTGCACCAGCTGCGGCGTGGCCGGGGCATCGAGCGCGCACACCACCGCGAGCAGCATGCCGGGCCGTGCCGCATGGGTCGCGGCGGTCTGCACGTTGCGCAGCAGCAGCACGTTCGACGAATCCTGCATCGTCGCGTTGGCGGCGTTGCGGTGCCGCTGCCACACCGGGCCGCCGTAGAACGCGGCCAGCGCCTCGCGCCGCTCGGCCATGTTCGCGAAACCGCGCAGCCAGACGAAATCGTCGGGCGCATCGAGGTCGCGGAACTGGCCCAGCACGCGCATGCCGCAGTCTTCCTGCGTGTGCACGAACTCGCGGTCGAACAGCTCGATCAGCGTCTCGCGCCGGCCGGGGTGCAGCGCATAGCGCCGCAGCTCGACGATGGCACAAGGGGACGGAATCGTGTCAGCAGCCGCGGCACGGGCCGGGCGCTCCAGCGTCATCACGGTCATCGGGGCATCTCCTCGTCTCTGGGGAGGGTGATGCTGCGCCGGGGATGCTGACAACCTATGTCAGCAGACTTCAGCAGAGTTCAGCGGAGTTCGGCAGGAATCAGCCGACCACCGTGCCGTCGCGTCCGCGCAGCTTCGCCTGGTACATCGCCTTGTCGGCCCGCTCGATCGCGGCCTGCAGTGCCTCGCCGTCGGCACAGGTGCTCAACCCGGCCGAGAAGGTCAGCCGCAACCCCGGCGCCACGGCGTCGAACGGGGCCGCCGCGAGCCCGGCACGCAGCCGGTCGACGCATTGCAGCGCCTGCGCCTGCGGCGTCGACGGCAGCATCAGCAGGAACTCCTCGCCACCCCAGCGCCCGAGCACGTCGGTGTCGCGCAGCGCGGCCTGCGCGGCGTCGGCGAAGATCTTCAGCACCCGGTCGCCGGCCGCGTGGCCGTGGTTGTCGTTGATCGGCTTGAAGTGGTCGAGGTCCATCAGCACCAGGCTCAGCGGCAGGCCGTGGTGCTTCTGCCGCACGCGCTCGGCATCGAGCAGCTCGGTCAGGTGGCGGCGGTTCACGAGGCCGGTCAGGTCGTCGCGCGTGGCCAGGTGGTGGATCTTCGCGAGCGCTTCCTGCAGCTCCGCCTGGCGCTGCCGCAGCTTTGCGCGCAGCCGGCCCATGCTGACCGCCAGCGCCGACATCGCCGTCATCAGGATCACGCAGAAGCCGAACTGGATCGCCTCGATGTGCGGCGGGAAGCGCGCCGGATCGGTGCGCGCCTTCCACAGCATCACGCCGCCCAGCATCGCCAGCGCCTGCGCGCCCAGCAGCCGCGCCTCGCGCGGCGACATCACGAACATGCCCCACACCAGGTTCAGCAGCATGATCGCCATCACCGCGCCGCGCAGCTGCGGGTTGATCGCATAGCCCCAGGCGGTGATCGAGATGCCGAACACCGATTGCGGCATCGTCAGCGACGGGTCGCTCGACAGCCGCTCGCTGAGGCCGCTGCGCACCAGCGCGTAGAAGACGAGGATGCCGCCCAGGCTGATGACGCAGAGCCAGAAAGCCGGCCCCGGCTCCATCATGCCGAGCCGCACCTCGGCGGCGACCACCACCGCGAACAGCGCATAGACGCCCAGCGCCAGCAGCGTCAGCTTCGCGTGGCCGCGCCGGCGCCTGGTGGTGCTCCACAGCAGGTCGAGCAGGCGGGACGGTGCGCGGAACATCGCGGGATTGTAGGAACGAGGCGCCGCCGGCTCGCGGCCGACCCCCGGAGGCAGGGGGATCCGGGCGGCCGCCGCCGACACACCGCGTCATGCAACCGCTTCTGGGACGGCGGGCCGTGCGGCGAAAATGCCATCTGTCGGATCTCGATCGAGCGCCCGGCGTTCGCGACGAGGAAGCGCATGACCGACCGCATGACCGACAAACGATTCTTCCCGCGCCTGGTGGTCGAGTCCGGTGGCAACCGCTGGGACTGGGCCCTGCTGCCGCTGGTGCTCGCGGTGCTGGTGCTGCTGGCCTGGGGCGGCGCGCAGATGGCGCGACCGTACCAGCTGGGCGAGGTGCTGCCCCTCACGCTCGACCCCACGGCGCTGCCGTACTACCTGCTGCGCACCACGCTGCGCATGTTCCTCGCGCTCGGCGCGTCGCTGGTGTTCGCCTGTGTGTTCGCGGCGCTCGCCGCCAAGTACCGCGCCGCCGAGCGGGTGCTGGTGCCGCTGCTCGACATCCTGCAGTCGATCCCGATCCTGGGCTTCCTGTCGATCACCGTCACCGGCTTCATCGCGCTGTTCCCGGGCAACCTGTTCGGCGTCGAGTGCGCGGCGATCTTCGCGATCTTCACGTCGCAGGCCTGGAACATGGCGTTCAGCCTCTACCAGTCGCTGCGCACCGTGCCGCCGGAGCTGCAGGAGGCGGCGCGCGTGTTCCAGCTCTCGGGCTGGCAGCGCTTCTGGCGTCTCGAGCTGCCGTTCGCGATGCCCGGGCTGCTGTGGAACATGATGATGTCGATGTCGGGCGGCTGGTTCTTCGTGGTCGCGTCCGAGGCCATCGCGGTCTCGCAGCAGAGCATCAAGCTGCCCGGCATCGGTTCGTACATCGCGCTGGCCATCGAGCAGCGCGACCTGCATGCGATCGGCTGGGCGATCGGCGCGATGCTGGTGGGCATCGTGCTGTACGACCAGCTGTTCTTCCGGCCGCTGCTCGCGTGGGCCGACAAGTTCCGCTTCGAGGAGGGCAGCAGCGAGAGCGCGCCCTCGTCGTGGCTGCTGACCTGGCTGCGCCGCACCGAGCGGCTGCAGCCGCTCGCGCTGCGCATCGGGGCGCTGTTCGCGCGCTCGCTGACGCTGTTCCGCCGCCGCCACGACGGCACCTCGATCCGGGCGCGTGCGCGGCCGGCCGGCACGACGTTGCAGCGTGCCTGGGACGCGCTGCTGGCCGCGGCGGTGCTGATCGCGCTGTGGCACCTGCTGCGCTTCATCCACACCGAGGTCGGCTGGGCCGAGGCCGGGCATGTGCTGGTGCTGGGCTCGATCACGATGCTGCGCGTGCTGGTGCTGACGGCTCTCGCATCGATCGTGTGGGTGCCGGTGGGCATCTGGATCGGCATGAACCCGCGCTGGTCGGGGCGGCTGCAGGGGGTGGCGCAGTTCCTGGCGGCGTTTCCGGCCAACCTGATGTTTCCGGTGGCGGTGCTGTTCATCGTGCGCTGGAAGCTGAACCCCGACATCTGGCTGTCGCCGCTGATGGTGCTGGGCACGCAGTGGTACCTGCTGTTCAACGTGATCGCCGGCGCGAGCAGCATCCCGACCGAGCTGCGCTATGCGGCGCAGAACCTGGGCCTTTCGGGCTGGCTGCGCTGGCGCCGCTACCTGCTGCCGGCGGTGTTCCCGAGCTTCGTCACCGGGGCCATCACCGCGAGCGGCGGCTCATGGAACGCGAGCATCGTCGCCGAGTACGTGACCTGGGGCGACACCACGCTGCAGGCGAAGGGCCTGGGCAGCTACATCGCGCACATGACGGCGATCGGCGATTTCCCGCGCATCGCGCTGGGCATCGGCGTGATGTGCGTGTTCGTGATGGGCATGAACCACCTGGTCTGGCGCCGGCTCTACCGGTTGGCCGAAGACCGCATGCATTTCTAGACCTGGAACGGGCATGAAGACACTGATCGAACTGAAGAACGTCGGCAAGTCGTTCCGCTCGGCCGATGGCAGCGCGCGCGCGGTGCTGGAGGGCGTGGACTTCCGGTTGGCCGAGGGCGAGATCGTCTCGCTGCTCGGGCAATCGGGCTCGGGCAAGTCGACGCTGCTGCGCATCCTGGCCGGGCTGATCCCGGCCGACGCCGGCGAGGTGGCCTACCGCGGCCAGCCGCTGCACGGGCCGGCGCGCGGCATCGCGATGGTGTTCCAGTCGTTCGCGCTGTTCCCGTGGTTGACGGTGCAGCAGAACGTCGAGCTCGGGCTCGAGGCGCGCGGCATGGCGCCGGCAGAGCGGGCGGCGCGCGCGGTGGCGGCGATCCAGCTGATCGGGCTGGCGGGCTTCGAGGGCGCGTTGCCGCGCGAGCTGTCGGGCGGCATGCGCCAGCGCGTGGGCATTGCGCGGGCGCTGGTGGTGGAGCCCGAGGTCCTGTTGATGGACGAGGCCTTCTCGGCGCTCGACGTGCTGACCGGCGAGCGGCTGCGCGAGGAGATCCTTGCGCTGTGGACCTCGCGGCGCATGCCGACCAAGGCGATGCTGGTGGTCTCGCACAACATCCAGGAAGCGGTGCTGATGGCCGACCGCGTGCTGATCTTCGCGAGCGACCCGGGGCGGGTTCGCTGCCAGCTGGCGGTGCAGCTGCCGCGCCCGCGCGACCCGGACAGCGCCGAGGTGCGGCAGCTGGTCGACGAGGTCTATGCGCTGATGACCGCCGGCACCGGCCGCCGCCCGGCCGGCGAGCCGGTTGCGTTGCCGCTGGCGCACCGCCTGCCGCAGGCCGACGTGAGCCGCATGGACGGGCTGCTGGAGCTGCTGGCCGACGACCTGTTCGCCGGCCACGCCGACCTGCCGAAGCTGGCCGAGGAGACCGAGCTGGCCGACCACGAGCTGCTGCCGTTGACCCAGGGGCTGTCGCTGCTCGGCTTTGCGCAGCTGGCCGATGGCGACCTGCACCTGACGCCGCTCGGCCGGCGCTACGTGGATGGCGACCACACGCTGCGGCAGGAGTTGTTCGGGCAGCAGTTGCTGCTGAACGTTCCGTTGGCGGCGCACATACGCCACAGCCTGGAACAGGAGTCGTCAGGGGAGATGCCGCAGGAGCCGTTCCTGCATCTGCTGAGCGACAACATGGATGCCGAAGAGGCCGAGCGCGTGCTGCGCGTGACGATCGAGTGGGGGCGACATGGAGAAGTGTTCGGCTATGACTATCGGACCGGGGTGATCCGCTTGCCGGACGAGCGCGAGGCCGCTGGAGCCGCTTGAGCGGCCCGAGGCGGCGCGGGAACGCTCGCCTCGGGCCCGAGGTCCGGAAATCAGGTCTTGGCTCTCGCGTCGGCCTTTGCCTTGTCGCCCAACAACTTCAGATCGGACACACTGGCCTGAATCGAGCCAAACGCCAACTTCGTTTGAATGGCAATCAGGTCAGCGACGGTCATGTTGCTGGCTGTGCTGCCGCCCGAGACTTGCTTGATGTCGGCGGTGTTGAGTTGCTGCATGTGAGGTCTTTCTTGGGAGGATCGGCGCCAATCGCGCCGGGTTCGAACTCTGCCGACGCGTGTCGATTCGCGAAAGGTGATAGATGGTCATTGCCATCAACGCACCCTGATGCCTGCGTGAGACACAAGAACATTGTGGATGCAATGTGCGCGGCGCCGGCCTGGCTTTTCTATACAACTCGCGGGTTCGACGAGTTGCTTTGAAAGGCCGCCGTGAGAGAGACCTTGTTTCGCCCCGAAGTGCTGGACCAGCTTCAGGCCCGCCGCTACGGCAGCGTGCTGTTGCAACGCCCGCTCGCGTTCGCGGTGCTGACGACTGTGTTCGTCGCCGTCGCGATCGGCATCGTCGTGTTCCTCGCGACCGCCAGCTACACGCGCAAGGCCCACGTGCCGGGGGTCGTCGTGCCGAGCGAGGGCGTCGTGCGGGTCCACGCGCCGCAGTCCGGCATCATCACCGAGCGCAGGGTGCACGAGGGACAGGCCGTGCGGCGCGGCGAGGTGCTCTTCGTGCTCGACGGCGGGCGCAGCAGCGCCACCCATGGCGATGCCGGCAAGGCCGTCTCGAGCCTGCTGCAATCCCGCCTCGACAGCCTGCGCATCGACGAGCAGCAGCAGCGGCGCCAGGCCGCCGGGCGCGACGCCACGCTGCGGCGCAAGGCGGCCGCGTTGCAGGGTGACCTGGATCGCATCGCACAGCAAAGCGACCTGCAGCTGCGCCGCGTCGCGTTGGCGCAAGCCGCGGTCGATCGGCTCAAGGATCTGTCGGACGCGAACTTCATCTCGCCGGCCCAGTTGCAGGACCGGATGGCCGAGTTGCTCGATCAGCGCCAGCGCCTGGGTGACCTGCAGCGTGCCGCCTCGGTGGCGCAAGGCGAGCAGGCGGCCGTCCAGGCCGAGCTGCGCGATCTGCCGCTGCAGGTCGAACGCGACCTGCAGGTGATCCGCCGCAACCTCGCCGCGATCGAGCAGGAAGTGGCAGGACATGAGGCGCAGCGCCAGCCGCTGGTCACGGCGCCACGCGACGGCATCGTCGCGGCGATCGCGGCCGATGCGGGCCAGGATGTCGGGCCGGAGCGGTCGCTCGCGATCGTGCTGCCGGCGCAGGGCCTGCTGGAGGCCGAGCTGTACGCGCCGTCTCGCGCGGCGGGCTTCATTCGCCCGGGCATGTCGGTCAACCTGCGCTACCAGGCCTACCCCTACCAGAAGTTCGGCCAGGCCCGCGGCATGGTGCGCGAGGTCGCGGCGGTGGCGATGCGGGGCGACGACCTGCCGTTCGGCGGCCCTGCCGCGGCGGCCGAGCCGCTGTACCGCGTGCGTGTGCGGCTCGAGCGGCAGGACGTGCCCGCCTACGGCGAGGCCCGTTCGCTGAAGGCCGGCATGGCGCTGGAGGCCAGCGTGCTGCTGGAGCCGCGGCGGCTGATCGAGTGGATCCTCGAGCCGCTCTACAGCGTCGGCGGGCGCGTCTGAACGATGGGCATCGACGCACTCCTGCTGTCGTTCCGCGGCCGCCGCCGCGTTCCGATGATCCTTCAGAGCGAGGCCGCCGAGTGCGGTCTGGCCTGCCTGGCGATGGTGGCCGGCTACCACGGCCACCGCATCGATCTGGCCGGCATGCGTCGGCGCTTCTCGGTCTCGCTGAAGGGGGCGACGCTGAAGGCCCTGATCGACACGGCCGGCGCGATGCAACTGCAGACCCGGCCGCTGAAGCTCGAGCTCGGCGACTTCGCGCAGCTCAGGCTGCCTTGCGTGCTGCACTGGGACATGAACCACTTCGTGGTGCTGGTGGCGGTGGACGGCGGCAAGGTGCTGATCCACGATCCCGCGGCCGGTCCGCGCAGCCTGTCGACCCAGGAGGTCTCGCGACACTTCACCGGCATCGCGCTGGAAGCGCTGCCGGCCGTGGATTTCCGGCCCCGCAGCGAGCAGCGCCGCGTCACCTGGGGCGCGCTGATGGGGCAGGTGGTGGGCCTGCGCCGCGGCCTGCTGCAATTGCTGCTGCTGGGCGTCGCGCTGCAGGTGTGCGCCCTGGTCGCGCCGTTCTACCTGCAATGGACCGTCGACGAGGCCCTGGTGTCCTCGGACCGCGACCTCGTGACGGTGCTGGGGATCGGCTTTCTGCTGCTGGCGGTCGTGCAGACGGCGATCGGCGGCGTGCGCAGCTGGGTCACCACGGTGCTGTCGACGAGCCTGAACTATCAGTGGCTCGGCAACGCCTTCGCGCACCTGATGCGCTTGCCGCTGTCGTACTTCGAGAAGCGGCATCTCGGCGACATCGTGTCGCGCTTCGGCTCGATCCAGACCATCCAGCACAGCCTGACCACTCAGTTCGTCGAAGCCGTGATCGACGGCCTGCTGGTGATCGGAACGCTGGTCGTGATGCTGCTCTACAGCCCGCTGCTGACCGCGGTGGCCGTGGCAGCCGTGCTGGCGTACGTGGGCTTGCGGCTGGTGCTCTTCGGGGCCATGCGCGATGCGACGGCCGAGCAGATCGTGCATGCGGCTCGCCAGCAGACGCACTTCCTCGAGTCGGCTCGCGGCGTGCAGAGCCTGCGGCTGTTCAACCGGACCGAAGAGCGCCGCATCGGCTGGATGAACGCGTTGGCCGACCAGTTCAATGCCGAGCTGCGCATCGCCCGCCTGGGCGTCTCGTACCAGACGCTGAGCGGCCTGTTGTTCGGTGCCAAGCGCGTCGCCGTGGTGTGGCTGGCTGCRCTGGCCGTGCTGGACACGCGCTTCTCGGTCGGCATGCTGTTCGCGTTCATCAGCTACGAAGAGCAGTTCGGCCAGCGCGTGGCCGGCCTGATCGACAAGATTTTCGATCTGCGCATGCTGCGCCTGCATGGCGAACGCGTGGCCGACATCGTGCTGACCGAGCCGGAGAAGGACCCGCACGACGCCGAGATCGACACGAAGCTCATCGCAGCTCGGATCGAGCTGCGCGACGTGTCGTTTCGCCACGCCGATGCCGAGCCCTGGATCCTCGAGCACCTGTCGCTGTGCATACCGGCCGGCCAGTGCATTGCGATCACCGGCGCGTCGGGCTGCGGCAAGACGACCCTCGTCAAGCTGCTGCTCGGCCTGCTGGAGCCGACGCAGGGCGAGATCCTGGTCGACGGCATGCCGCTGCAGCGGCTGGGACTGAAGAACTTCAGGCAGATGGTGGCCACCGTGATGCAGGACGACCTGCTGTTCGCCGGTTCGATCGCGGACAACATCAGCTTCTTCGATCCGGCGCCGGACCGCTCGCGCATCGAGGCGTGTGCCGCCCTGGCGGTGGTGCACGACGAAGTGATGGCGATGCCGATGGGGTACGCGACGCTGGTCGGCGACATCGGATCGGGGCTGTCGGGCGGGCAGAAGCAGCGGCTGCTGCTGGCCCGTGCGCTGTACAAGAACCCGCAACTGATGGTTCTGGACGAAGCCACCAGCCACCTGGACATCGTGAACGAAGAACGCGTGAACGAGTCGATCGCCCGGCTGAAGCTGACCCGCATCATCGTGGCGCACCGGCCGCAGACGATCGCGATGGCCGATCGCGTGGTGGTGCTCGAAGGGGGGCGCGTGGCGCTGGACCAGCCGGCTCAGGCGGTCTCGACGTCCAGGTCCTCCTCCACCTCGCCACGCGACGACAGCGCCAGCAACCCATAGCGCTTCAGCAGCGTGCGCAGCGTGTTGCGCGTGACGCCGAGCAGCCGCGCGGTCTGCACCTGGTTGTCGCGGCAACGCGCGAAGCCGAGCCGCACCACCAGCGATTCGATCGCCGACAGCAGTTGCGGGTGCCGGCCGTCCATCAACGCGTCGATCGCGTGCTCCAGCGCGGCCAGCGGATCCGGTTCGGCGGGCTGCGCGGCGGGCTCCCGCGTCTTCACCTCGTGCGCCGGTGCCGCCCCCATGAGCCCAAGCGGCGAGAAGCGGCAATCACCCACCCGCACGATGCCGTCGCGGCAGACGATCAGCGCGTAGTGGAGGACGTTCTCCAGCTCGCGGATGTTGCCCGGCCACGCATAGGCCAGCAGTGCGCTGCGCGCCTCGGGCGACAGCTGCGGTCCCTGCAGCGACAGCTTGCCGCCGTACACCGACATGAAGTGTCGTGCGAGCGGCAGGATGTCGCCGGGCCGCTCGCGCAGCGGCGGCAGCTCGATCGTCGCGACGCTCAGCCGGAAGTACAGGTCGGCGCGGAAGTGCTGCGCCTCCACCGCACGGTGCAGCTCGACGTTGGTGGCCGCCACCAGCCGCACGTCGAGCGGGATCGCGCGCCGCGAGCCGAGCCGCACCACCTGGCGCTCCTGCAGCACGCGCAGCAGCTTCACCTGCAGCGCGAGCGGCAGATCGCCGATCTCGTCGAGGAACAAGGTGCCGCCGTTGGCGGCCTCGAACCAGCCGGCACGCGCCTGGTTCGCGCCGGTGAACGCGCCGGATTCGTGGCCGAACAACTCGGCATCGATCAGCGATTCGCTGAACGCGCCGCAGTTCACCGCGATGAACGGCCCGTCGCGCCCGCTGCGCTTGTGGATGTGGCGGGCGATCAACTCCTTGCCGGTGCCGGTCTCGCCGACCACCAGCACGGTGGCATCGCTGCCGGCGACGCGTTCCACCTGCTCCAACACGGCGAGCGAGCGCGGGTCGTGGAACAGCAGCGCCTTGGCGCGGATCGAGAGCGCGAGGCTGGCGGAATCGGGCAGGGTGAGCAGGTGGTCGGCGGACATGCGGTGGGCACAAGACAGCGATGTGGCGGGATCTGCACATTAGGTGTCTTGTTCGGTGCTGCCAACGCAGCATTTCGCGCATGCATATGCACGAAGACCGTGCAGGTGATCGTCTTGCCAGACGCTTGCCGCCTCGACAACAATCGAGGTCTTTCGTGGAGGGAGAAACAACATGTCGAGAAAGTCGTGGCCCCTTGCGGCCATGTCCGTGCTGGCGGCGCTCGCGATGAGCCCGACTGCGGCGCATGCGGTCACCGAATGCGTCGTCACTCCAGGCGACCTGTTCGTGGGTGGTGATGCGCCCATGACCGTCAACAGCACCTATTTCTATGCCAGCTGGGCAGAGGGCGGTGCGGGTGTGGTCTACCAGTCCGACGTCAACTACAAGCCGCTGCTGGCCATCCTCATGTCGGCCAAGCTGACGCACTCGAAGGTCAGGGTGCGCTACCAGCCTGACAGCGCCAGTTGCACCACCGTGAATCCGGGGCCGATCCTGGGCATCTGGATGCTCTGAAACTCCTACGTGTACCTCATCAGCCGATGCCGGCTCACGACTTTGGCCATAACACCCACAGCCGCAGCGGCTGCTTCATCCGACCCGCCTGCTGCTCGGCGACATCGCCCCAGCCCCAGAAGTAATCGGCGCGCACCGCCCCGGTGATCGCGCTGCCGGTGTCCTGCGCCATCACTGCGCGGCGCAGCAGCGTCGCGCTCAGCGGCTCGGTCGCATCGACCCACACCGGCGTGCCGTACGGAATGCTCTGCGTGTCGACCGCGATCGAGCGGCCCGGCGTCAGCGGCACGCCCTGGCCGCCCTTGGGCCCCAGCTGCGGATCGGGCAGCGGCTCCTCGCGGAAGAAGATCACGCGCGGATTCGCCCACAGCATCTCGTTCAGCCGCTTCGGGTTCTTGCGCGCCCAGGCCTTGATCGACGGCCACGAGGCCTGCTCCAGCGTCAGCTCGCCCTGGTCGACCAGCCAGCGGCCGACCGACTTGTACGGCTGGTCGTTGTGCGCCGCGAACGCGACGCGCAGCAGCTTGCGCGTGCCGTCGGCCTCGGTCAGCTGCAAGCGGCCCGAGCCCTGGATCTGCAGCACCAGCGCATCGAGCGGGTCGGCGATGTACGCCAGCTCGCGGCCGCGCAGCGCGGCCTTCGCGGCCGGCACGGTGTCGAGCTGGTGGCGCGTCCAGTAGGGCTTGCGCGCGGCAAGGTCGGCCGGCGGTGCGTACAGCGGGATGCGGAAGGCACCGCGCGGCACGCGGCTCGCCTCGACCAGCGGCTCGTAGTAGCCAGTCATCAGGCCCTCGGTCGCGCCCTCGAGCGATTCGACGCGCCACGGCTGCACGCGGTTCTGCAGGAACACGCGCACGCTGCCGTCGGTGATGGTCGTGAGCTTCTGCGCGTCGGCGCACAGCCTGGTCCAGTCGGGCCCCGGCTTCTCGCAGCTGCGCAGCAGCGCGGGCCACAGCTCGGCGGTGCTGTCGAACTCCCAGCCGGGCAGGTCGGCCCAGGCGGCGCCGACCCAGCGGCTGCGCGCGCGCGCCAGCACGGGCTTGTCGCCGGCGGAAGGGGAAGAGGCAGCGGGCGTGGCGGCCGGCGCATTGGCGGCCGGTTCGGGAGGCGCCGGCGCCACGGGAGGGTATTGCAGGCTCGCGCAGCCGGCGAGCGAGCCTAGAATCGCCGCCGCCATCCACCAGCGGCCGCGGCCAGGGAACATCGTCATGGGTCTGATTCTCCTCGAAGCGCTGGGCGCGCTCGCGGTGCTGCTGCTGATCGTGTGGTGGACGATGTTCGCGGGGCGCAAGAAGGGCGAGCGGCGCGACGACGATCGCTGATCAGTCCTTCGGCGGCACGATGAAGGTTGCCGGTCGCTGCCACAGCCTGCGCCGGATCGCGCGGTAGATGCGGCTGCGGTCGGTGAGCCGGATGCCGCGCGAGCGCAGCGCCACCTTGAACGCGAGGAAGAAGCTCACCGCGAGGTTCAGCCCGCCCGTCACCGCGATGCCGGCCAGGCACCACCAGAACGGCGCCTGGCGCAGGATGTCGAAGCCCAGCGCGCCGACCGCCGCGGCGAGCTGCCCGGTCGACAGCGTCACGTGCCGCACCTCGATCGGCAGCGCGAAGAAGCTCGCGACCGCCGGCACCAGGCCGAGCATCAGCCCGAGCGAGATGTTCGCGGCCAGCCCCGAGATGTTGTTGCGCCAGTAGAGCGACCAGCGCTGCGCGCGCGCCGACCCCAGCCGCGCGACGATGCGCGGGTTCCACGCGATCGCGCTGTCGAGCCGGTGCCAGACGAACCAGTTCTCGACCCAGCCCGCGATGATCGAGCTGGCGAACAGCAGCACGCCGGTAAAGGCCGCGTACAGCGGCGTCGGCCCGAGCAGCGACAGCGTGTCCAGCACGTGCTGCGCGTCCTTCGCGCCGATCAGCGGCGCGCCGAACGCGGCCGCCCACGCGAACTGCGCCGTCAGAACCAGCGGCGTCACGAGCGCCAGGTTGCCGAGGATGCCGGCCGCCTGCGAGCGGATCAGGTGCGCGACCTCGTCGACGAAGCCCTCCACCGCCGCGTCGTTCGACACATCGTCGAGCCGGGCCGCCATCGCCGGCGCGGTCATCGCCGGCTGCTTGGTCGCCACCGTCCAGTGCATCAGGTGGATCAGCACGAAGCTGCCGGCGTAGTTGACGCCCGCGAAGAAGCCGGCCCAGAAGGTCGACAGCCCGAGCGCCAGCACGAAGAACTTCATGAACGTGGTGCCGGCCAGCACCGCGCCGCCGCCGGCCGCGGCGCGCAGCATCTGCCGGTACTCGCTGCGGTCGCGGGTGATGTAGTGCTCGCCGGTCTCGGCGCTGCGCTCGGCCACCTTGCGTGCGAGCAGCGAGTAGTGCCGCGCGAACAGCGCGCGGATGCTGCGCCGCTCCTCGGCGGTGCGCACCAGCGCGGCGGTCAGGCGCGTGATGTCGCGGCCGGGCTCCGGGCTCAGCACGCAGATCAGCAGCTCCTCGATGCGCTGCGTGCGCTCGCGCAGCTGCTCGACGGCGAACACCACGTCGACCGACACGCCGTGCGCCTCCAGGTGCAGGTGCACGCTGTCGGCGCAGCGCCGGCAGGTGTCGAGCAGTGCGCGCAGGTACTGCGCCTCGCGCAGCAGCGCCGGCGTGTCGCCGCCTTCGGCGTGCGCGCGGATCTGCTCGGCCACCAGCGCCAGCTGGCGGAACGGCTGCGACACCAGCAGCTCGGGGCTCATGCGCTGGCGCACCGTCGGCGTGAAGCCGGTGGCGCGGATCGCGCTGGCCAGGAAGGTGATCGCGTCGAGGAAGGGCGCGCGCCAGTTCGGCCCCGCGGAGGTCGATGCAGCCGAGGCCGCCGCCGCGGGGGCGAGCAGCGCGGTCAGGCGCTCGAGCGTCGGGTCGTCCAGCGCATCGAGCCACAGCGCATCGCTGGTCTGCGGGAACAGCAGGCCGAACAGCTCGGCCAGGTCGGTGGTGGCCGGCGTGCCGGGCAGCAGGCGCAGCCGCAAGCGCTGGCCCAGTTCGCCGGACAGGTCGCGGCGCGGCGAGAAGCCGAAGTCGGCCAGCAGTGCCGCCACGTCCACCTCGCGCCAGAAGCGCGCGAGCAGCGCCGCGATCTCGGCCTGGTGCTCGGGGTGGCGTTCCAGCACGTTCAGCAGGTGGCGCAGGCGCAGCAGCGGCATCGGCGTGGCGGTCGCCGATGCCTCGTCGGCCGGCAGCGTCGCATGGCGCAGCCATTCGAGCAGGCGGATCAGCCACAGGTGGCGCTCCGGCAGCGAAGCCGAGGCGTCGGCCGCGTTCAGCAGCGCGCTCAGGTCCCACGGGCCCGGCCGGGCCTTGCCTTGCGCCTTCGACGACGCCTTCTTCCGCCCGAACATCGCGCCGGCCGTCAGTGCAGCGTCGACGCGAGCGACAGGCTGAACTCCGGCACCGGCGCGTCGAACGGCGTCGCGTCCTCGGTCATGCAGAAGAAGGTGCCGCGCATGCTGCCCTGCGGCGTGGCCAGCCGCGTCCAGCTGGTGTATTCGTGGCTGTCGCCCGGTTGCAGCAGCGGCTGCTGGCCGACGACGCCCAGGCCGCGCACCTGCTCGACGCGCCCCTGGCCGTCGGTGATGACCCAGTGCCGCGCGATCAGCTGCGCCGCGACATCGCCGCTGTTGCGCACCGTGATCGTGTAGGCGAAGGCGTAGTGGCCGGTGGCGGCGTTCGACTGCTCGGGCAGGTGACGCACGACGACCGAGCAGGTGAATTCAGGATGGGCCATGGACGGGGATTCTAGGAGCCGGGCATGGCAGGTTCGCGGCCCGCCTAAAATCCCGCCCTTCCGCGACCGTCCGGTAGTACCGCATGACCACCTTCCGCATCGCCCCCAGCATCCTGTCGGCCGACCTGGCCCGCCTCGGCGAGGAGGTGCGCAACGTCATCGCCGCCGGCGCCGACTGGATCCATTTCGACGTGATGGACAACCACTACGTGCCGAACCTGACCTTCGGGCCGATGATCTGCGAGGCCGTGCGCAAGCATGCGGTGCGCCCCGACGGCACGCCGGTGCCGCTCGACGTGCACCTGATGGTGCAGCCCGTCGACCCGCTCGCGCTCGCGTTCTGCAAGGCCGGCGCGACCACCGTCACCTTCCACCCCGATGCCAGCACGCACGTGGATCGCACGATCCAGCTGATCCAGGCCGAGGGCTGCAAGGCCGGCCTCGTCTTCAACCCGGCGATGCCGCTGTCGGTGCTCGAGTACGTGATCGACAAGATCGACCAGGTGCTGATCATGAGCGTGAACCCCGGCTTCGGCGGCCAGAGCTTCATCCCGATGGCACTGAAGAAGATCGAGCAGGCGCGCCGCCTGATCGACGCCAGCGGGCGCGACATCCGGCTCGAGGTCGACGGCGGCATCAAGGTCGACAACATCCGCCGCGTCGCCGATGCCGGCGCCGACACCTTCGTCGCCGGCAGCGCGATCTTCGGCCACCCCGACTACAAGGCGATCATCGATGCGATGCGCCGCGAACTGCAGGCGGCATGAACTTGGGCGCCGTGACCCAACACGGTGCTTTGTTCGGGGAAACAATCGAAAACCCCGTGAATTCTTCTGGCCTGACAGTGGTATTTTTCGCCCTGGCGAATGAGGCCAAGCCAGCACCGAAGCCTTCCCGAGGCGGCTTCCAGGTAAGTGATCCGAAAACGTAACCTGTTGTCAGGAAAGCGATTTTCCGGGTTTTTCCTCAGGTTTTGCCCGCATTGACGGGTGGTATTACTGGTACTAAACTGGTACCTAATGGGTCGTTTCGTGCCCTGCAGATGTGCAGGCACGCTGCTTGCCTAAGCCGCACAGGCCCTTTATCCGTACAGGAGTTCGCGACCGATGAATTTTTCGCAGCGACAACGCGATCCCCGACGCCACATCGTCGGGATCGGGTTTGTCATTTTGTTTCACGCGGCGATCGTGTATGCGTTGCTGACGGGGCTGGCCAAGAAGGTGGTCGACGTGGTGCGGGCACCGATCGAGACGAAGGTGATCGAGGAGATCAAGAAGCCGCCGCCGCCGCCGGAGGTGGTGGTGCCGCCGCCGCCGAAGCTGGAGGCGCCGCCGCCGCCGTTCATACCGCCGCCGGAGGTGCAGGTGGCGGTGCCGCCGCCGGCGCAGCCGACGATCACGGCGAGCACGCCGGTGCCGCCGCCGGCCGCGC
>NZ_JBFUGW010000093.1:0-22418 GCF_056402735.1 Rhizobacter sp. P3_C12 | reverse complement strand
CTTCCAGGTCGACGGCCCCGGCATCATCGGCGTGATGGGCGCCAACGGCGCCGGCAAGACGACGATGTTCGAGCTGATCACCGGCGGCAACGCGCCGAGCGGCGGGCGGGTGATGGTGGCGGGGCAGGACATCCACAAGGTGCGGTACCGCGAGCGCGACCGGCTGGCGCTGCACTACCACCAGTCCTACCAGGTGCGCTCGTTCAAGCGCGACCGGCCGAACTTCATGCTGGAGCACGCCGGCGCGGAGCGGGCGGTGGTTCACTTGTTCGACGAGCCGCAGTTCAACACGCAGGACGGCTACATCGGCTTCATGCTGGAGTTCTTCCGCAAGCTGCGCAGCCACGGCAAGCTGGTGTTCCTGTGCCTGCACCCGAACGAGCCGGTGCACATGGAGATCCTGGCCGACATCTGCGAGCGCTACATCTTCGTGCACAAGGACGAGAGCCGGGTCAGCCGGCTGATGCATGCGACGACGATGAGGGAGTTGTGCATGCAGGCGAGCGTGCGGAACTACCTCGGCAGGCTGGCGCCTTCTACGTTGAATCCTTGAGTTTCAGGAGCGTGGAAACCAAGGGCCCCATGTCTGTACAGGGCTCGACCCCATCGTGCGCGCGAGTCACTGCCGCCCGCGCCGCGGCCCGGGCAGCAGCGACTTCAACCAAGGCCCGTGTTCGTTCCCAGTGACCGCCTTGGCCCTTGTCGTAGTACGGCAGGTGCATCTTGAGGCGGGTGTACACCTCGTTGCGGTGCAGCGGTGCCTGGATGTTCTCGAAATGGAGCAGGAGCCAGAGCTCGAAGCACGGCACGGACACGACTGCATGCACTGGAACGCCTTGGCGTTCGTCATTGACCAAGCGACCACTGAGCGCGGCGGCCTTGTCGAGTGCCTGGTGATAGGTGCGATGCTCGTCCCGATCGAACACGGCGAACAGCCGGTCGAAGGCGCGAGCTTCGATGCCCCTCTTGCGATCGCCTGCCTGGAACAGGTGCTCCGCGAACTCGACGATCTGCAGGGGCTCGGTGCCGAATCCACCTTGCTGCACGTGAACATGTGCCGTCGACAGTCGCTGCTCGCGGCAGATCTCTCCCAGGTACAGCGGCTCGGTCTTCTCGCCCTCGCAGACGATCAGCAGGCGCTCGTAGGCCTGACGCACCGCCGCACGGCGGTGGAGATCGCGAGACTTCTGGCGATGCTTGGGTTGGTTGTCCTGCCCCATGGCGTGCCTCGGGTCATGCGGCCGTGGAGGCTCCGAAGTACGGGACAGCACCGTAGCGCCCCGCCAGGTAGCCTCGTTCCCATGCTTCGTGCTTGCGGGGGCTGAAGTCCGTCAGCGGGAACAGGCGCGTGGCCTGGTCGCTGCCCTTCTCGGTGAACCAGATCTGGTCGCGGCGGAACAGGTTGTGGTCCAGCAGCGACGTGTCGTGCGTGCTGAAGATGAGCTGGGCACCGGCGCGATTCAGCGCATTGTCGTGAAACATCGAGATCAGCCTGCGGACCAACAAGGTGTGCAAGCTGCTGTCCAGTTCGTCGATCACGAGGATCCGACCCTCGCGGATCGCCTCGAGCACCGGGGCGACCAACGCGTAGAGGCGTTGCGTGCCTTCGGATTCATCTTCCAGTTCGAACTTCGCGCGCCCCTTCGGTGTAGTGTGCTCGAAGATCGGCACCAGGAACTCGCCATCCTCCTGGCTCGCTTGCGCCACGCCACCGGCACGGAACTCGACATGGCTGCGCGAGCCCTTGCGAGGCACGGCCTGCACGTCAGCGATCGAGAGATCGGCGGCCCGGAGGAAATCGCGAATCGTCTCGCGACCTGTCTGTGTCGCGAGCAAGGTCGTCGTCGCGTCGGGACTCAGCAGCCCTCCCGCCGGCAGGTACACGATGCTGTCGACGATCCATCGGAAGACAGGACTGAGCAACTCGCTGTTGAGTTGCGCGGCAGTCGACAGGAATAGCGCGTTCGGGCGCGTGCTGTCCTGCCAGAGCTTGCGCGGACCGGTGAGGTAGGCGCTGAACTCGTACTCGTGGCTCTCGCCGTCGTCTGCCAGGCGCCGGCTGAACCACTGCGTGGGCTTGCTCGTGCGGTAGACGACCAGCGATTCGCTGACGATGCGCCTGGATGTCATCGCAAAGGCGTACTGGTGTCGAACGCCATCGATCACGAAGGTCATCTCGAATGCCGTGGGCTCGTTGGCCCAGGTCTCATCGAGCTTGTAGGGCTGGACGTTGTAGGCCTGGCCCGGCTGGATCATCGAGGCGGACTCCGCCACCACGGCGCGCATGTAGCTCAACGCGAACAGCAGCGTCGATTTGCCGCTCGCATTCGGCCCGTAGACAACGGCGGCACGAACCGCATTCGGCAACGCCTTCACCCCGGTGAGCGCAAGGTGGGTGTCGGCCAGTTCCTTGTCGGTGCTGGACGCCACCAGGCTCAACGCTTGCTCGTCACGGATCGACTTGTAGTTGCGCACCCTGAACTCGAGCAGCATGAGAACCCTTTGGAACTAAAATTCCCTCGATTTTCGACGATCTTTGCGGAAATATGAAGTTATTTTGTTCTCAAAGGGGAAATCAAGCGCGCGCAGCCACGCCTCGCATCAGCTTCACCAGTTCCCCCGGCTGCGGCATGTCCTCGGTGCGGTAGACCAGCCGCGCCTGCCGGTCGAACACGAAGGCCTGCGCGGTGTGGCGGTCGGTGCCGGGCGCGCGGCCGCGCAGGAAGTCGAGCAACGGGTCGACATCCTTCAGCTTCGGCAGCGCGGCTGCCCAGCGTGGCGACTGCGCGCCGAACTTCGCGAGCCACGCCCGCATCGCCGGCAGGTCGTCGCCCAGCGGGTCGATCGACAGCGACAGCAGGCGCAGGCCGGCGTTCTCCTTCGCGAGCCGGGCCTGCGCATCGGCGAACACCGCGCCCTGGATCGGGCAGGTCGCGCTGCAGCCGGTGAACATCAGCTGCACAGCCGTGACCTGTCCGGTCAGCAGCGAAGGCAGCGGCACCGACTTGCCGGCCATGTCCTGCAGCGACAGCGCCGGCGCAGGCAGCGCCGGCTGCACCGGTCCGAAGACGCTGTGGGCCCGCGCCCCCTGCAGCAGCCCGCAGGCAGCCGCACCGACAAGCCACTCTCGCCGCGTCGTCATCGCATCTCTCCTCCGTCGATCAGGTACGTCCACAGCGCCTTGCACTGCGCATCGTCGATCGCATAACGCGGCATCTGCCGCGGGATCAGCATGATCGCCGGGTCGATGCCGCTGCGCAGCAGCCGGCAGAACGCCGCCTCGTCGTAGCGCGACGGCGGCCCGCCGCGCCGCGCGATCGGGCCCAGCAGCCGCTCGCGCGTCAACAGCGGCGCGAACGAGGCGGCCCCCGATGCGGCCTGCGCCGCACTCTCGCGCGAATGGCAGTTCGTGCAGCGCGTCGCGACGGGCGGCAGCGGCTGGGCGTGGCCGTTGATCGTGCCGGGCAGCGGAACCTCGCCGCGGTAGAGCTGGCGGCCCAGGTTGGAGCCGGGGTCCGCCAACACGACGACCGCGCACAAGGCCAGGCTGCCGCCCAGCCACCAGGACTTCGACAGGCTCAGTCCGAACGGTTTGTGTGCGCTCGCCACCGTTCCCCTACCGCACCACCACGCTGTACATGCTGTTCCCTCCAGAAGCCACCGGTCCCAGGTTCACCGTCCCGGCCGGGAAGCTCTTCGTCCACACGCTGAAACTGCGTGCCGTGCCCGCCTCGTCGGTCGTCACCTTCAACCCGGTGTTCGACCAGCCCGCCATCCACGAGAACGCGCCGGTGAAGCGGTCGTCCACCGTCACATACACGTCCGCCGGCTGGTTCAGCGTGAAGCTTGCCGTCGGGTTGCCGGTGAAGGTCTTCGAATCGTTCGCGGTGCGCAACCAGGGGGAACCCGACAGCAGCGCCGGCAACCCGGTGATCGTGAAGGCGCGGTCGCCGAACTGCAGTCCGGCCGCCTGCAGGTTGGCCTGCACCGACCAGTCCGCCGCATTCGCCGTGTCCAGCACCGACAAACCACCGATCGTCGCCGCGCTGATCGCATCGTTGCTGTCGTCCAGCTGCTGCAGGTAGGCCACCAGCTGCGTGCGCTGCGCCGCCGTCAGGCTGCCCGCGGCGCCGTGCTGGTTGGCCGCGTTGGCAGTGGTCAGCACGTCCAGCAGCGTGGCGGCCGAGCCGTCGTGCAGGTACGGCCCTGTCGCCCACGCGCCCTTCAGCGTTGGCGTGTCCAGCCCGGTCAGCGTCTGGCCGAGCCGCTTGCCCGAAGACGCCTTGATCGTGCCGACATTGCGCAGCACGCCGCCGGCGCTGTCGGTTGCATCGGTGCCGCCGTGGCACGCGAGGCAACCGCCCGCGCCGCGGAACAGCGCCTGCCCGGCCAGCGCATCGGCYGTCAGCGTGCCGTTGGCGTTGCGGTACGGGCTCGCATCGCTCGCCTTCAGCGACGCCACATACGCCGCCAGCGCGTCCAGGTCGGCGCTGACGCCCGCCTTGCGATCGCCCAGCGGCTGCGAACGCGTGCCGGTGTTGAACTGCGCATCGCTCATCAGCCCGGTGCCGAGCGCGAAGTTCCGGATCTGGCCCTCGAAGTCCTGGATCTCGTCGAAGTTGCCGGTCCAGTGCTGGTTGCCCTGCGCACCGGCATGCCCGCGCAGCGAGATGGTGTTGCGCAAGCCCTCGCCGAGGCCGGTGAAGTCCCAGGTGCGGCCGTCCTGCCCACCATCGTTGTGGCACGACGCGCAGCTCATGTAGGCATCGCGCGCCAGCCGCGTGTCGGCCGCGTCGTAGAACAGCTTCTTGCCCACCAGCACGGTGGCCGCGAGCTTCTCGGTGCCGACCGCCCCGGCGTTCGCGAGCAGCGGCAGGTTCAGCTCGCCGAAGTTCACGAGCCGCGCCAGGTCGTAGACGCCGAGCGTGCGGTCCATGAAGTTGTTGACGTACAGCTTCAGCCCGTCGGCCGACACCGCCACCGCCTGCGGTGCACGGCCCGCCGGGAAGCGGTAGATCTCGGCCTTCGCGACCGGATCGACCACCGCGACCTCGCGGCTCGTCTCGAGTGCGACGAACAGGTAGGCACCGGTCGGGTGGAACACCGCGCCGCTGCCGACGCCGGAGTTGTCGTGGTCGATGCGCGCGGTGTAGTCCTCGGCCCAGCCCACCAGGTCGATGCGCGAGCTGATCGCGCGCACCGTGTTCTGGAAATCGAGGTTGCTGCCGTCGCGCAGCGTGCCGCGCAGCAGGTTGTCCTGCTTGGACGGCACCCAGGCGCTCTTGCCGTCCGGCGAGATCACCGCCGGCGCCAGGTAGTTCGGGATGCCACGGCCCTGCAGCAGGCTGTCGGGCTTGTCGCTGTGCTGCAGCACCACGGTGCGCTCCACCGCCATGGCTGCCGTCACGACGACCACCTCGCCGCCCTTCTTCACGCCGCTGACGGCCGTCTGCACGGCGGCCGTGCCCTCGCCCGGCAGCGCCGGCGAGACGAAGCGCGACACCAGCACGCGATCGCTCGCCGCCGTCACCGAGACGTGCCGCGGGTTCGCACCCACCGCCACGCTGCCGAGCGTCGCGCCGGTCGAGGCGTTCAGCTTCAACAGCTGGCCGCTGCCTTCGAGCGCGACATAGGCCGCGCTGCCATCCGGTGCGAAGGCCAGGCCGAACGGCTGCGAGGCGCGCGGCAGGGCCACCGTCTGCGCGACCGCCAGCGTGCCGGCGTTGACGATGCTGATCGTCGCATCGCCCTTGTTGACGACCCACATGCGGCCGTCGGGCGCACGCGCCACGCTGCGCGGCCGCGTGCCGACCGCGATCTCCGCGACCCGCGCGTTCGTGCTGCCGTTGAAGACGCTGACGCTGTCGTTGTCCTGGTTCACCAGCCACACGCGCGGCGTCGTCGCGGGCTCCAGCGCGATCGCCGACGACGAGGTCGGGCGCGCTGCGGTGGCCGCGGCATACACCGCCTGCCTGAAGGTGCGCGAGGTGACGACGTTGTTCGCATCGATCGCCTCCACCGTCACGCTGTACAGGCCCGGCGCCGCGTAGGTGTGGGCGATCGACGTGGCGGTGGAATAGGCCGTCTGCGCCGTGCCGTCGCCGAAGGTCCAGCGGTAGCGCGTGCCGGTGCCGCCGTTCGACGCGACGTTGAACGTGACGCTGCCGCCCGAGGCGATCGGCGCCGCCGCGACCGGGTCGATCACGAAGGCCGCCGCGCTGACGTTCCAGGTGAACGCCGCGCTCGCGGTGCCGCCATGCCCGTCGTCGACGCCGATCGTCACCGCGAAGTTGCCGACCGTGCTCACCGTGCCGCTGATCAGCCCACTGGTCGCGTTGATCGTCAGCCCGTTCGGCAGGCCAGTGGCGGACCAGGCCAGCGCATCGCCATCAGGATCGCCGGCGCTGACGCCGAACGACACCGCCTGGCCGACCAGGTTGTTGCGGTTGGCGATTGGCGCGATGGCCGGGGCGCGGTCGACCGTCACGGTCTTCTCCGAACTGCGGTCCGGGAAGTCGTTGAAGTTGCCGCTCTTCAGCAGCGACCAGTTGACGCCGTCGTTGCCGATGTAGAAGTTCCAGCCGGCGATGATGCCATTCAGCCCACCCGCCACCGGACGCGGCAGGTACTTGAAGCCGCCGATGCCGCGCGCGGTGCCGAGGTTGACGATGAAGCGGTGCGGCAGCGGCGCGTTGCCGCCGGTGTACTTGGTGTGCCAGAAGGTCGCTGCATCGCCATCGATCGCGGCAGCGCCCGAGTTCTGGCCGCTTGACGCCTCCTGGCTGTCGACCTGCACCGCCCAGCCGGTGCGCGGGATCACCGCGCCGGCGCGGTCGAGCAGGTTGAACTCTGCCATCGAGGTCCAGGCGTTGCCGCCCTGCTCCGACACCGCCTCCAGCATCACGTACTGCACCGTCGCGCCGAGCACCGGCGTGACGTTCCACGCCAGCATCGTGCTGCTGGCCGCCACGTCGTTGCGCGTGCTCACCGTGACCACGTACTGGCCCACCGTGGTCGGCGTGCCGGTGATCGCACCGCTGCTCGCGTTGATCGCGAGGCCCGGCGGCAGGCCGGTGGCCGACCAGGTCAGCGTGCCGGTCGGCGTGGTGGCGGCCAGCGCCAGGTTCACCGCGCTGCCGCTGATGCTGCTCTGCGTGCCGGGGTTCACGAGCTTCGGCGCGGCATCGCCACCGATGCGGATCATCTTCGACACCGAGGGCGTGCCGGCCGCGTTCATCGCGAACAGCATGTAGTAGCCGGGCAGCAGCACGCCGGGGTTCGAAGGCAGCGCCAGCGAGTAGGCGTTGCTGCCGGTGGTGGTGAACTGCAGCGGGATGCGGCGCTGGTCGTTGTTGACGGTGTGCGTGGTCGAGCCCACGCGCACCAGCGAGAACTGCGCGACCGCGGCGTTCGTCGTCACCGCGATGCTGGTGCCCTGCGTCGCGGTGGCCGGCGCGGTGCTGATCGCCGGGCGCGTCGCGGCGGTGCCGTCGTCGTTCAGCAGGTAGTGCGGCGTCAGGATCTGCGCGTTCGCATGGTTGGTCGAGCAGCTGCCGCACAGGCCGCTGCCGGCCGTCAGCACGCGGGCGTCGGGCAGCAGCAGCGCGATGCTGTGGTAGTTGCGCGGCACGCCGATCGGCGGCAGCGGCACGAAGGTCTCGGTGGCCGGATCCCACAGCTCGGGCACCAGCGCCGAGTTGTCATCGGACCACGGGCGGCCGAAGCTGTGGCCGCCGATCACCAGCACCTGCCCGTTCGGCAGCACGACGCCGTTGCTGAAGATGCGCGAGTACGCCATCGGCGCGACCTTGCGCACCGAGACGCCGGCGTTCACGTCGATCACGTAGGCGCGGTTGTTCGCGTTCTGCCCTTCGTAGGCCGGCGCGCCGCCGACCTTCAGGATCTTGCCGATGTCGTACATCACCGCGTTGCCGCTCTGGCTGTATGCATCGTCGCCGCGCGTGCCGGCGGGCGTGATGCTTCCGCTGCCCTGGGTGTCGATCCAGTTCATGTTCGCGGCCGGCCCGGCGTGCAGCACCTTGCCGTTCGGCGCCGGGAACAGCCACATGTGGTTGTCGGCGCGAAACGCGAAATCGGGGTCGTTGCCGAGCGCCGCGTCGACCGGCACGCCGGTTAATCGGGCCCAGCCGCCGGCGGCCGTCCAGCGCTCGCCGTGCTTGTTGCCGCGCCCGCCGCTCCACGAGCCGCCGAGCGTGAAGACCGAGCCGTCGGCGAGGATGGTGTTGGCGTTGTAGCCGCGCGCGATCGTCATCGTCGCGCCGGTGCTCCAGGCATTGGCGACCGGGTCGTAGACCGTCGTCTTGGCGCTGTCCTTGCCGCCGTTGACGAGGATGCGGCCGTCCGGCAGGTTGGTCGTGCCGGTGCAGAACATGTCGTGGCCGGTCTGCGTGACCAGCGTCTCGCTCGCGGTCTGCGTGGCCGGATCGAACAGCGTCGTGTAGGTCTGGCCGCTCGGCGCGCCGTCGGTGAAGCGGTCGGACGAGGCCCACAGCACCACCTTGCCGTTCGGCAGCAGCGCGGCCGACGGCGTCACCATCGACAGCGGGATCAGCGGGGTCCACTGGCCGGCGCCGGGTGCGGCCACGGCGGCGGTGCGCTCGGTAGGTGGTGCGGCGGCATCGGCTGTGGGCGCTGTGTCGTTGCCGCCGCCACCGCCGCACGCGGCCAGCAGCAGAGCACCAGCCAGCACGGCGCCACGCGGCACCGGGACGCGGAAGGATCGGGTCATGCTTGTCTCCTGCCTGGTGCATGCGGCGGCCCGGGGGCTCGCGCTGCGCCATGTCGTTGATCGGGGGAAGGCCTGCTGTGAACGTATGTTCTATTTTTTAATCAACTAGAACATTCGCTCTTTTTACAGGTGTGCCGACGCGCTGTCAACACGGGGCGGGTATTCAGATCGAGAGGATCAGGCCCTAGATGGGCACCACGCGGTACCGTCGCATGATCGACTGAGCCTCTGTGGACGTCATGGGGTCGACACTTCGTGCGTTCGAAACGGTCAAGCCTTTGGCAGAGATGGCACGCTCGAACAGTGCCACGCAGAACTGGCCTGATTTGAAGCGCGACCGATACCGAAGGCCATCGACTTGGGGGTTGGCATGCGCATGCAACAGCGCCGACCACTCCCATGTCCGCAGATAGGAGTCTTCCATGACGTTCGATGCGCAATCACCCAGATCGATGAGGGGCTCATCGGCAAACTGGGCCAGCACGAGCGGATCCCTGGAAGAAATCTCACAGGCCCATCGGGCGGTCATCTTCGCCTGGGGAATCTGGATGTCCGTTCCTGCGGGGCGAACCATGTTCTGGCGCACGACCGTCTCCATCCAGCACGTCGGCAGGTCGTAGCCGAGATAGAGAACACCGAACTGATCGGAAGGCGGCAGCGCAGCAGGACAGTCATAGCGATTGCCCCCTGCCACGCTCGGTTTCATCGGGTTCTGGCCCAACCAATAGACCCGATGGAAAGTCTCCCTGGTGGCCGTCTCAACGGCAAGAACGAAGGTCGGGTCAAGCACCGGGAACGGACCGCTCATGTCTCCTGACCTTCGGTGAGTTCTCTTTCCAACGCTCGCCTGACGGGCTCCAACAAGGAAGAACCCGCGGACAGCTTCAGATGTGCGATCAATTCATCCTTGGCAAGAACTTCGGCCCGAGGCAGGTTTTCGTTGGACAGCAGGCACTCGAAAGGCCGAAGTCCATTCAGGCTGCCGTTTGGCGTGGACATGAAGTGGTAGATGCGCCATTCGTCCGCGGACCGGGCCCGAGCGAGAAGCGCAGCCGTTGTCGCACCCGTGATCTTGGGGTCGAGTGCCCACGCGGGGATGCGATGCTCTCCCTCACCGGGCGTCCGCAAGGCAAATAGCTTCTGCTCCTTGACGCGCTTGCGCACAGCGTGCTCTCCAATGCCCAGAAGATCGCTGGCTTGCGAAGTCGACTTGAACTCCTTTGACTTCAGCAGCGCCGTCTTGCTCTTCAGCCCTCGTTCCAGAAGCTGTTGCCAGCCTTCAACGACGGGCACGTCTCGGATTCCCGCATCTGCCTTGTCGGCCAGCGTTTCGGCGACCTGCCGGATGAACTGCCTCGCGGACAGTTCTCCAACATGTTGCTGCTGGACCTCCTTCAGAGACTCGAGGGTCTTTTCAAACACGGAGCGCGCAAGACCTGGGCTCAGTGGGTGGATCGAGAGATCCTTGTGCGGCGGGTCGGCGTCCAGGTGCTCGGCGCCTGGGGCATTCGCGAGCTCAGCATCCAGGATGCTCCAGGTCGCCAGATCAATGACCAGCGGCACGGAGACGCTTCCAGCCCCGCTCTTCTCGTTGCTGGAGGACTTGGCAGTTTTCGCTTGCTTGCGGGATGAAATGGGAGCCATGGCAACTTTGCGGGCTGGGAGGATTCGCAGTCTCGTCAGTCTCTCAGGTTACGCCAGTTACGTCCATTGCAATCCCCCACCGACCGACTCAATCGGGCGCGACAGGCGGTACCGTCAGCGCTGCGCGGTGGCGTTGCAGCACCCACGCGACGACCAGCACCAGCCCCCACGCCGCCACGTAAGACAGACCGGCCCCGAGCGTCGGCAAGGCCAGCGCAAGCACCATGAAGAACGCGCCGAAGCCGACCATGCCGCGCACGAAGCCGGCCAGCAGCTCGATGGTGGCGTCGGCACCATGGCGCACCCGCGTGAAGCACGGCAGCACGTTGCCGGTGATCGGCAACGCGAGCAGCAGCCCGCTGAGCGCGGCCGGGAACACCGACGCGCCACCCATGATCGCGGCGGCCAGCGCGGCGGCGGCTGCGACGCGCAGCACCAGTTCGACCGGCGGGATGTGCAGCACCGTGCGCTCGCGGCGGTGCGCCGGCATCGATCGCATCCCGGCCCACGGCGCGAGCGCCGCCAGCCCGCAGGCTGCGGCAAACGGCAGCTCGATCCACACGAGCAACCCGCCGACCGCGAGGAACACCGCATTCGCCGCGAGCAGCGACACCCACCACGGCCAGCGCCGCACCGCGTGCGCGAACGCCACCATGTGCGACACCATCGCCGGGTACGCGACGATCGTCGCCACCGCGATCGCATGCGCCTGCGACAGCGGCGCCTGCAGCAGCACGAAGCCCATGATCGGCCCGGCGATCATCGGCAGGCCCGACAAGGTGCCCGCGACGCCATGGCCGAAACGCTTCGCGGCGAAGCTGGCCGTGAGCACGACCGCGCACACCAGCGCGAGCTTCAGCAGGAACATCGGTGGCACCGGCGGGGGAAAGAAAAAAATATGGGCCCGCCGGCAAAGGGAGGATTGCGGCAGCGGGCCCGAAGGTCCGGCTGGAGGGAGGTATGGGCCGGACAGCCCGGCATGAGGGAGGGACGGGCCGGGCGGTTCGAAGTGTAGGGAGCGTTGATGCCTTTCCCCACACCGGCGCGCCGGTCCATTTGTACCGACATCGTTTGCCTCACACCGCGCCGTAGCCCCCGCCGCCCGGCGTCTCGATCACGAACACGTCGCCCGGCCCCATCGGCACCGAACCGATGTGGTCCAGCATCTCGACCTGCCCGCCGGCCCGCTCGACCCGGTTGATGCCCGGCCGGCCGGCCGATCCGCCGGCCATGCCGAACGCGCCGGCGTGGCGCCCGTTCGACAGGATCGAGGCCGTCATCGGCTCGAGGAAGCGCACGCGCCGCACGCCACCGTCGCCGCCGCGATGCCGGCCGGCGCCGCCCGAGCCGGGGCGGATCTCGTAGCTGTCCAGCCGCACCGGGAAGCGGAACTCGAGCACCTCCGGGTCGGTGAGCCGCGAGTTCGTCATGTGCGTCTGCACGACCGAGGTGCCGTCGAAATCCGGCCCGGCGCCCGAGCCGCCGGAGATCGTCTCGTAGTACTGGTAGGTCGCGTTGCCGAAGGTGAAGTTGTTCATGGTGCACTGCCCGGCCGCCATCACGCCGAGCGCGCCGTACAGCGCGTTGGTGATGCAGGTCGAGGTCTCGACGTTGCCAGCCACCACCGAGGCCGGCGGGTTCGGGTTCAGCATCGAGCCTTCGGGGATGATCACCTGCAGCGGCTTCAGGCAGCCGGCGTTCAGCGGGATGTCGTCGTTGACCAGCGTGCGGAACACGTACAGCACCGCCGCCATGCAGACCGCGCGCGGCGCGTTGAAGTTGTTCGTCAGCTGGGCCGAGGTGCCGGTGAAGTCGATCACCGCGCTGCGCTCCTGCTCGTTCACCCGGATGGCCACGCTGATGCGCGCGCCGTTGTCCAGCGGCAGCGTGAAGCTGCCGTCCTTCAGGCGCGTGATCACGCGGCGCACCGATTCCTCGGCGTTGTCCTGCACGTGGCGCATGTAGGCCTGCACCACCTCGAGCCCGAACTGCTGCACCATCTTGCGCAGCTCCTGCACGCCCTTCTCGTTGGCCGCGATCTGGGCCTTCAGGTCGGCGAGGTTCTGCTGCGGGTTGCGCGACGGGTGGGGGCCGCTCTTCAGCAGCGCCAGCATCTCGGCCTCGCGCAGCACGCCGGCCTCGACCAGCTTGACGTTGTCGATCTGCACGCCCTCTTCTTCGATGCGCGTCGAGAACGGYGGCATCGAGCCCGGCGTGATGCCGCCGATGTCGGCATGGTGGCCGCGCGAGCCGACGTAGAACAGCGGGGCCTCGTTCTCGCCATCCCCTTGGTAGACGGGGGTCACGACCGTCACGTCGGGCAGGTGCGTGCCGCCGTGGTACGGGTCGTTCAGCGCGTACACGTCACCCGGCTTCATGCGCCCGGCATTGCCCTGGATGACTGTCTTGATCGACTCGCTCATCGAACCCAGGTGCACCGGCATGTGCGGCGCGTTGGCGATCAGGTTGCCTTCGGCATCGAACAGCGCACAGCTGAAGTCGAGCCGCTCCTTGATGTTCACCGAGTACGCGGTGTTCTGCAGCTGCAGCCCCATCTGCTCGGCGATGTTCATGAACAGGTTGTTGAACACCTCCAGCATCACCGGGTCGACCGTGGTGCCGATCGCGCGGCGCAGCTCGCGCGGCTGCACGCGGTCGAGCAGCAGGTGGTCGTACGCGGTGACGCGGGCGCGCCAGCCGGGTTCGACGACGGTGGTCGCGGTCTTCTCGGCAATGATGGCCGGGCCGTCGATGGTGTGGCCGGGCAGCGCGTCCTCGCGCACCACCAGCGCCGCATCCCACCAGCGGCCGCCGCTGAACAGCTGCACCGTCTCGCGCACCGGCGCGGCGCCGCTGGCGGCCAGCGCATGGCGCGGCTCGACCGGCGCATCGCCTGCACCGACCGCCTCCACCGACACCGCCTCGATCACCAGCCGGCGCTCGCTCATCAGGAACGCGAAGCGCTGGCGGTACGCGGCCTCGAACGCGGCCTGGATGGCCTCGGGCGTGCCGAACGGCACCACCAGCGCCGAGTCGGTGCCCTCGTAGCGCACGTGCACGCGGCGCAGCACCGTCACCGCGGCACTGCTGGTGCCCTGGCGCTTCAGCTCGCCCTCGGTCTCGGCGGCCAGCGTGGCCAGCAGTTCGGTGACAGCCGGCATCGCACCGGCCAGCGGCAGCTCGACCGCGCGCTCGCGCAGCACCGCCTGGTCGGCCAGCCCCATGCCGTAGGCCGACAGCACGCCGGCCAGCGGGTGCGCGAACACCCGGTTCATGCCGAGCGCATCGGCCACGCGGCAGGCGTGCTGGCCGCCGGCGCCGCCGAAGCACTGCAGCGCGTAGCGCGTCACGTCGTAGCCGCGCGCCACCGAGATCTTCTTGATCGCATTGCCCATCGCGCCCACCGCGATGTCGATGAAGCCCTCGGCCACCGCCTCCGGCGAGCGCTTGACGCCGGTCGCGCGTTCGATCGCGGCGGCCATCTCGGTGAATTGGCGCACCACCACCTCGCGGTCGAGCGACTGGTCGGCGTTCGGGCCGAACACCTTCGGGAAATGCGCCGGCTGGATCTTGCCGAGCATCACGTTCGCATCGGTCACCGCGAGCGGGCCGCCGCGGCGGTAGCAGGCCGGACCCGGGTTGGCGCCGGCACTCTCCGGCCCGGCGCGGAAGCGCGCACCGTCGAAGCTCAGGATCGAGCCGCCGCCGGCCGCCACCGTGTGGATGCTCATCATCGGCGCGCGCATGCGCACGCCGGCCACCTGCGTCTCGAACGCACGCTCGAACTCGCCGGCGAAGTGGCTCACGTCGGTGGAGGTGCCGCCCATGTCGAAGCCGATCACCTTGACCTCGGCGGTCGCGGTGGCGGTCTTCGCGTCATCGCCCAGGCCGAGCGGCGACAGCCCGAGCTGCGCGGTGCGCACCATGCCGACGATGCCGCCGGCCGGGCCGGACAGGATCGCGTCCTTGCCCTGGAAGGCATGCGCATCGGTCAGCCCGCCCGACGACTGCATGAAGAACAGCTTCACGCCCGGCATCTCGCTCGCGACCTGCTCCACGTAGCGGCGCAGGATCGGCGACAGGTAGGCGTCGACCACCGTCGTGTCGCCGCGGCCCACCAGCTTCATCAGCGGGCTCACCTCGTGCGAGACGCTGATCTGCGGAAAGCCGATGCGCTGCGCGATCGCCTTGGCAGCGAGCTCATGCGCGGTGAAGCGGTAGCCGTGCATGAAGACGATCGCGACACTGCGCAGCCCGGCGTCGTAGGCGGTTTGCAGGTCGGCCTGCAGCTGCGCCTCGTCGAGCGCCTCGATCACGTCGCCCTTCGCGCCGACGCGCTCGCGCGCCTCGATCACGCGGCTGTACAGCAGCTCGGGCAGCTGGATGTGGCAGTCGAAGATGCGTGGGCGATCCTGATACGCGATGCGCAGCGCATCGCGAAAGCCCCTTGTCGTGACGAGCAGCGTCGGCTCGCCCTTGCGCTCSAGCAGCGCRTTRGTGGCCACCGTGGTGCCCATCTTCACGCACTCGACGCGCTCGGCCGGGAAGGCCTCGCCGGGCTTCAGGCCCAGCAGGTGGCGAATGCCGGCGACCGCCGCATCGCGGTACTGCTCGGGGTTCTCGCTGAGCAGCTTGTGGGTGACCAGCGTGCCGTCGGGCCGCCTGGCGACCACGTCGGTGAACGTGCCGCCGCGATCGATCCAGAACTGCCAGCGGTCGGTGCCTTGAACTTGAGCTTGCATGGATTTCTTTCCTGGGCCTCACAACCCGAAGTATCACAACCCGAGATAGGCCTTCTTGACGTCGTCGTTGGCCGCCAGCTCGGCGCCGCTGCCCTGCATCACGATGCGCCCGGTCTGGATCACGTAGCCATGGTGCGCGATCGACAAGGCCTTGTGGAGATTCTGCTCGACCAGCAGGATCGTCACGCCGGTCGCGTTGACGCGCTGGATCACCTCCAGCACCTTGGCGACGAACTTCGGCGCGATGCCCCACGACGGTTCGTCCAGCATCAGCAGCTTCGGCCTGGCCATCAGGCCGCGCGCGATCGCGAGCATCTGCTGCTCGCCGCCGCTCATCGTGCCGGCGAGCTGGGTCTCGCGCTCCTTCAGGATCGGGAACAGCGTGAACATCTCGTCGATGCCGGCCGCCACCTCGTGCGCATCGGTGCGGGTGAAGGCGCCGAGCTCCAGGTTGCGCCGCACCGTCAGGCGCGGGAACAGCCGGCGGCCTTCGGGCACCAGCGACAGCCCGAGCGGCACCCGCTGGTGCGCCGGCAGCTCGTGGACCGGCCGGCCATCGAAGCGCACGCTGCCGGCATCGAGCCTGTTCAGCCCGGCGATCGCGCGCAGCGTGGTCGACTTGCCGTTGCCGTTGCCACCGACCAGCGCGACGATCTGGCCCTGCGGCACCTCGAGGCTGACGTCGGACAAGGCCAGCACGCCGCCGTAGCTGACGCGCAAGTTGGAAACCTGCAGCATCACTCGTCTCCCAGGTAGGCGTGGATCACGTGCGGATCGCGCGAGACCTCGGCCGGCGTGCCGTCGGCGATCTTCACGCCGCGGTCGAGCACGACGATCCTGTCGGCGATCGGCATGATGCCTTCGAGCACATGTTCGACGATCAGGCAGGCGATGCCGCGCGCGCGGATGTTCAGCACCACCTTCACCATCTCGCGCACTTCCGACGGGTTCAGGCCGGCCATCACCTCGTCCATCAGCAGCAGCTTCGGCGCGATGGCGAGCGCGCGGGCGACCGCCAGCCGGCGCTGCTCGCTGATCGTCATGCTGCCGGCGGGCTTGTCGGCGAATTGATCGAGGCCCACGAAGGCCAGCCACTGCTGTGCCTCGTCGCGGGCGGCCGAGACACGGCGGTTGCGCATCAGCGCGCCGGTCATCACGTTCTCGCGCGCCGTCATGCTGGTGAAGGTGCGCGCGACCTGGAAGGTGCGGCCCACGCCGGCGCGGGCGCAGGCCTCGGGCGGCAGGCCGGAGATGACTTGGCCGTCGAGCCGGATCTCGCCGGCGCTCGGTTCGTAGAAGCCGGCGACGCAGTTGAATGCCGTCGTCTTGCCGGCGCCGTTCGGGCCGATCAGCCCGACGATCTGGCCGGCGTCGACGCTGAACGAGACATCCTGGTTGGCCATCAGGCCGCCGAAGCGCTTCGAGACGCCTTGAAGTTCAAGCAGGCTCACAGTGCCACCTCCACCTTGGCCGCTTCGACCGCGCGGGCGCGGCGCCGCTGCTGCCATTCGCGGAACCAGCCGATCAACCCGCTCGGGTAGAACACCGCGATGCCGACGATCAGCGCCGCGTAGATGATGGTGTCGGTACCGCGGCCGGTGCCGCCGAAGCTGGCGCGCGTCAGCTCCTCGATCGTCGTCAGCACCACCGAGCCGACCACCGGCCCGAACAGCGTGCCGACGCCGCCGAGGATCGACACCAGCGCCATCTTGATCGACAGCGCGGTCGTCAGCACCGAGCCCGGGTCGATGTAGAGCTCCTTCTGCGCATACAGGCTGCCGCCGAGCGCGGTGAAGAAGGCGCTGAGCGACAAGGCCACCTGCTTGTAGCGCGCGATGTTGATGCCGATGCTGCGCGCGGCATCGGGTTCGTCCTTGATCGCCCGCAGGTAGTAGCCGATGTGGCTGCGCTCGACGGCCCAGGTCGCGAGCAGCGTCAGCGCCAGCAGGCCGAGCGCGAGCCAGTAGTACGGCGCCTTGTCGGCGAACACCATCGTGGCCCAGCCCCGCTGGTCCATCGGGATCGTCAGGCCGACCGCGCTGCCGGCGTACTCCCAGTTGGTGAACACGATCTGCACGATCTCGGCGACCGCGATCGTCGCCATCGCGAAGTAGTGGCCCTTCAACCGGAAGCACGACCAGCCGAAGCCGAGGCTCAGCAGCGCCGCGACCAAGCCGCCGAGCAGCATGCCGAGCCACGGGTTCACGCCGAAGTTCAGCAGCAGCAGCGTGGAGGTGTAGGCGCCAAGCCCGTAGAACGCCGCATGGCCGAGCGAGACCTGGCCGGCATAGCCGCCGAGCAGGTTCCACGCGACGCCGAGCTGCGCCGCCATCAGCACCAGGATCGCGAGGTTCAGGTGCGRGGGGCTGTGCGTGACGAACGGCAGCAGCACGGCCGCCATCGCGAGCGCAGCAAGCCCCAGGGTCTTCTTCGAAGGCTTCATGCTTTCCCCATCAGGCCCTGCGGCCGGAACATCAACACCGCGAGGAACAGCACCAGCACGATGGCCGTCTTGTACTGCGGCCCGAGCAGCAAGCCGCCCATCACCTCGATCACGCCGACCAGGATGCCGGCCCAGAAAGCGCCGGTCACACTGCCGAAACCGCCGAGGTTGACGACCACGAAGGCGATCAGGATGAAGTTGGCGCCGACCTCCGGAAAGATCGGGAAGAAGGTCGCGAGCAGCACGCCGGCCGCGCCGGCACAGGCCGCGCCGATGCCCCAGGCGAGAGYGAACATGCGGTGCGAATCGATGCCCATCAGCTGCGCGGCCTCCTTGTCGGCGGCAGTGGCTTCGAGCGCCGCGCCGAGGCGGGTGCGCGTCAGGAAGAAATGCACCAGCGCGGTGACCGCGATCGCGCCGACGCCGGCCACCAACTGCGGCTGGCCGAGCTGGATGCCGGCCAGCTTGACGCTGCCGCTGACCCACGAGCCCTCGATCGAGCGGAAGTCGGGCTTCCACAGGAACTGCGCGACGCCGCGCAGCAGGATCATCAGCCCGAAGGTGGTGAAGATCTGGCTGAGCATCGGCGCATCGGTGATGCGGCGGATCACGAGCTTGTACAGCAGCACGCCGAAAGCGAACAGCATCAGCACCGTGAGCGGCAGCGTGAGCATCGGGTCGAGCGCGTACAGCGCGAACAGCCAGAAGCTCGCGTACATGCCGAGCATCAGGAACTCGCCATGCGCGAAGTTCACGATGTCCATCACGCCGAAGATCATCGTGAGGCCGATCGCGACCAGCGCGTAGATCAGGCCGATCAGTACGCCGGACGCGAGGGTTTGAAGCAGTATTTCTGCGGTCATGCTTTTTCCAACCGTTCGCCCTGAGCCTGTCGAAGGGCCCGATCATCCTGAGCCCGTCGAAGGACCTGAGCCTGTCGAAGGGTCGGGCTGAGCCTGTCGAAGCCTGGTGGCATGCGAGCTGGGCTTCGACAAGCTCAGCCCGAACGGAATCGAATCACTTGCGCTGATCCCACTTCGGCATCGGCCACGTCACCTCGCGCGTCGCGAGGTTGAACGGGTACACCGTGTTGTACTTGCCGTCGACGATCTGCACCAGGATGCCGCGGCCCAGCGTGTTCTGCCCGGTGCTGTCGAACTTGACGCCCTTCCACGGCATGATCAGGTTCTCGGCGCGCAGGTCGGTTTCCGACAGGGCCTTGCGGATCGCCTCCGGCTCGGTGGATGCCGCGCGGTTGATCGCATCGGCCAGCACCATCAGCCCGGTGAAGGTGCGCGACGAGTTGCCGGTGAAGTTGGCCTTGTAGCGCCCGAGGAACAGGTCGTTGACCTGCTTGATCAGCGGGTTGCGCGTCGCAAGATCCAGCGCCCACACCTCGCGCGTGATCACGTACTCGGCATCCTTGCCCAGCGTCTTGATGAACTCGGTGTCGGTGAAGCCGGCGTTGTTCGCGAGGATCATGTCCGGCGAGAAGCCCAGCTCCTTGTACGTCTTCATCGACAGCAGCGCGTCGCCCAGGTACGACGACTGCATCACCAGCGACGGGCCGGCTGCCTTCAGCGTCTGCACTTCCGACGTGAGCTGCGTGCTCTTGGCCGGGTAGGTCACCTGCTTGACCAGGTGGTAGCCCTTCTCGGGTGCGAGCTTCGCCTGCAGCTTGGTGGTCTCGTTGCCCCACAGCGTGTTCTCGTTGAAGGTCGCGATCGCGCCGACCTTGAAGTTCTTCTTCGCCTCCAGCTCCTTCAGGAAATCGAAGAAGTTGTGCACGAACAGGTCGTCGTGCGGCGTGGTGCGGAAGAACCACTTGAAGTTGCGCGCCGTCAGCGAGGCCGACGACGACTCGGGGTTCAGGAACGGCACGCCATAGCGTTCGGCCACCTGGCTCGCGGTGGCGGTGACGTTGCTGTTGTAGGCGCCGACGAGCGCGACCACCTTCTCCTGCGTGATCAGGCGCTCGGCCTCGGTCGCGCCGGTCTGCGGGTTGCCCTGGTGGTCGGCGAACACCAGCTTGATCTTCGCGCCCTTCAGCTTCGGCAGGCCGCCACCGGCGGCGAACGGCAGGTCGGAGATGCCTTTCGTTGCGTTGTTGGCGCCGTTGTTGATGATGTCCGCCGCCAGCTCCAGCGCGTTCTTCAGCTCGGCACCGGTGGACGCGGCCGGGCCGGTCAGCGGGTAGATCACGCCGATCTTCACCTCGGCCGACTGGGCGCGCGCACCCGTGCCGAAACCCAGACCGAACAAGGTGGCGCCCAGCGCCTGGAGGACGCTTCTGCGCGGCTGCGGACGCGGTTGCGAATGTTGCATGGGGACTGCTCCTGGTAGGGGTGAAGAATGAACGTGAACTCAGAGACTGGCGATGTGCGTGTTCAGCAGGTCGGTGATCAGCATCGAGCCGGGTGCATGCGTGATGCAGAACTCCGGGCGGGCCTGCGTGATCGCGGCCTGGGGCGTCACGCCGCAGGCCCAGAACACCGGCAGCTCATCGGGCATCACGTCGACCGCGTCACCGTAGTCGGGGCGGGTGATGTCGGCGATGCCGATCAGCGCCGGCTCGCCCAGGTGCACCGGCGCACCGTGCATCGACGGGAAGCGCGAGGTGACCTGCACCGCACGGATGGCGTCAGCAGCCTTGAGCGGGCGCATCGAGACCACCATCGGCCCATGGAACGGGCCGGCCGCCACGGTGGGAATGCTGGTACGGTACATCGCGACGTTGCGGTTCTGCGCGACGTGGCGCAGCGGCACGCCGGCATCCAGCAGCGCCTGCTCGAACGAGAACGAGCAGCCGATCACGAAGCTCACCAGGTCGTCGCGCCACAGCGCGCCGATGTCGGTGACCTCGTCGACCAGCTCGCCGCGGCGCCACACACGGTAGCGCGGCACGTCGCTGCGGATGTCGATGTCGTGGCCGAGCGTCGGCAGCATCGGGTCGCCCGGCTCGGAGACGGCCAGCACCGGACACGGCTTGGGGTTGCGCTGGCAGAAGCGCAGGAAGTCGTTCGCGAGCGCCTGCGGCAGGATCACCAGGTTGCCCTGTACATGGTCGTCGGCCAGGCCGCTGGTGTGGGTGGCATGGCGGCCGGCGCGGATCTCGGCGCGGGCTCGCGAGGCGCTGGAGGACTTCTGTTCAGGCTTCATGACAAGACCCTGGCGGCGGTTGGGTTTGCGAATGGAGCGGATTGTGTTGGCCGCTGACAGGCTGCGGCAAACAAGAAATTTTTCGCTCAGCTCATCGATTTTTTCGATGAACCAAGTTGGGGTTTTCACCCATTCCTGGTGCGCTTTCGAGGCACCTTCGCACCGGTCTTCGGCACGCCGATGTAGTCGAACACGGCGTCCAGCACGTCGATCGCGACCGACGAGGTCGGGTCGTCGCGCCAGCTCGCATGCACCGGCAAGGGGAACAGCGGCACCTCGCAGGCCAGCGGCTTGATCGGCAGGCGCTCGCCAAGCCGCAACACCGCGGCCAGCGGCAGCGTCGCGACGCCGATGCCGCCCTCCACCAACTGCACCATCGCCGAGATCGACGAGATCGCATGGACCCGGCGGGGCTCGAGCCCCGCCGCGCGGAACAGGTCGAGCAGCGCGACGTGCGGCTGCGAGCCGCGCTGGAAGGTCAGCAGCTCCAGCTGCGCCAGGTCGGCGAGCGTGTAGCGGCGCTTGCGGTGCAGGTCCTTGTGGCCGACGAACACCATCTCCATCGGCGGCAGGGCGCGGCTGCGCAGGTTCTCGCCCGAGGTCGGCAGCGCCGCGAAGGCCAGGTCGAGCGCGCCGCGCTGCACCTGGTCGACCAGCACCGGCGTGGTTTCGACCGTCAGCTCGAGCGCGAAATCGGGACTGGTGCTGCGCATGTGGTGCACCCAGTCGATCAGCCACGAGTGCAGCACCGACTCGATCACGCCGATGCGCAGCGACACGGCACGCTGCGCGCCATCGGCGCCTGCACCCATCTCGGCCTTGATCTCGCGGTGCAGCGCGAGCAGCCGCTGCGCGTGGGTGAAGAAGCGCAGGCCGCCGACCGTCAGGCGGAACTGCTTGTCGCGCCGGTCGAGCAGCAGCACGCCCAGTTCTTCTTCCAACGCAGCGATGCGGCTGGACATCGCCGACTGCGTGATGAACAGCTTCTCGGCAGCGCGCGACACGCTCTTCAGCGTGACGACCCAGTAGAAGGCTTCGACGAAACGGTGGTTCATGCGGGCATTGTCGGCACTCGTCGGACCGCTCCAATCGATCTATTGTTTGCAAATAAATTGCACGCGATGTATTATTCGCCCCATGGCACGCAACACCCCCTTCCCCCAGCAGCTCGATCAACAGCTGTGCTTCGCGCTGTACTCGACGATGCTGGGCTTCAACAAGGTCTACCGCGACCTGCTGAAGGATCTGGGGATGACCTATCCGCAGTACCTGGTGATGATGGTGCTGTGGGAGCGCGATGACCTGACCGTCGGCGAGATCAGCGAGCGGGTGTTCCTCGATTCACCGACGCTGACGCCACTGCTGAAGCGCCTGCAGTCCTCCGGCCTGATCGACCGCACCCGCTCGGCCGTCGACGAGCGCCAGGTGCTGGTCACGCTGACCGATGCGGGCCGTGCCCTGAAGGCCCGCGCGGCGCACCTGCCGCAATGCATCGCCACCGCCGCCGACATGCCGGTGGCCGAGATCCTCGACCTGCGCGATCGCCTGCTGGCGCTGCGCGGCCGCATGTTCGGCCACGCAGCGGCCTGACGCGGCACTCATCCCTTCCACTCACTGAGAACCGAAGCCATGACGCACGACACCATGACCTGATATTTACTTCGCACACGATCTTTTCGCA
>NZ_JBFUGW010000092.1:0-22488 GCF_056402735.1 Rhizobacter sp. P3_C12 | reverse complement strand
GGTTCAGCGCATGGTGCCGTTCATGAACATGAAGGCGCATGCGAACTCGACGACGTATCCGCAGGTGGCACTGCTGGCTCACAGCTTGACGGTGGCGATCATTCCAATCATGTCGTTGGTTTGGCTCTGGCAGACGATGGTGAACTATCCGCAGCTACTGGCGAGGCGTCTTGCACTGGGGCGATTGACACTGAAGCAACATGCCCTCGTTGCTCTTGTTGCGCCACCGCTGTTTCTCGGTGCTGTGTACTTCTTTATCGCTTTGCCGGGAGACCCATCTTTTTCGAAGGGAGTCACCACACACAGTCGCACCGGGTTCTCCTTCTTGACCCTGTGCTTGACGTACACCACTAGCGCCATTCTTGGAGGGCAGGTTCTCTGCCTGCGGCTTTTCATCGACACCTACCTCAGAAAGAAAGCCTGAAATGCCTTCAACTGAATACAGCTTCGTTGCGACCTTCAACAGAAAACTTAACGGCCCCGACATCTTTGACTTTGTAGGCGCTCCGGTTTCAGGGGCGGACGCCTTCTTCGCTGAACTCGGCAAGATCGCCAAGCAGTTGCAAGACAAGACACTCACGGTTGCTGATGCAGCATCCGTCCGAGCGAAGCTGCAGACGTTTGCCGACGGCATCAACAAGCTCAACGAGCGAATCACACAAAGCGGTGCAGCACCCGGCAGCGCTCAAGACGCCAAATTCGCGAAGTACTTCAAATCTACGAAAGACGCCATCAACCTGGCCATGCAACGAGTCGCGTATGTCGCCGACGAAATCGCGTCTGGCAATTCGGCATCCATCCAGAAGTTTGCGTCCAGCGTATTCGGTTTCCTTAAACAGACAGATGACAACTTCCAGGTCAACCTGGGTGGAATGCGGGTGCCCGCATGAGGACGTCTATGCCACCTCCCTCATTTGAGGAGACAAAACCCCCGGTCGAGGTGCCGCCGACCATTCCGGTTTTCTCGCTTCGAGGTGCTTTGAGCCCATTGCTCATGGCTCCCTTGGCACTGCCATTGCTCGTCATTCTGTTCGCACCGGTCACGATCCTGGACTTGTGGCCYTGGGCGTTGCGGTTTACCGATTGGGTTCAGCGCATGGTGCCGTTCATGAACATGAAGGCGCATGCGAACTCGACGACGTATCCGCAGGTGGCACTGSTGGCWCACAGCTTGACGGTGGCGATCATTCCAATCATGTCGTTGATTTGGCTCTGGCAGTCGATGGTGAACTATCCGCAATTGTTGGCGAGGCGACGTGCGCTAGGCCGAGTCAGTTTGAAGTACCACCTCTTCGTCGCACTCATCGGTCCACTGTTCTGTGTCGGGATCATCTACTTCTTTATAGCGTTGCCAGGTGACCCGTCTTTCGCTCGTGGCTTTACCACACACAGTCGCGGTGGATTAGCCTTTTTGAGTTTGTTCTTGGCGTACACCACCAGCATGATCCTCGGCGCACAGGTTCTCTTTTTCCGCTTCTTCATCGACACCTACTTTGGAAAGGAAGCCTGAGATGGCCTCCACCGAATACAGCTTTGTTGCGAGCTTCAACAAGAAGATCGGTGATCCCGATATTTTTGACTTCGTGGGTTCACCCGTCGCAGGAGCAGATGCCTTTTTCACCGAACTCGGCAAGATCGCCAAGCAGTTGCAAGACAAGACGCTGACGGCTGCAGATGCTGCCTCGGTCAAGGCGAAGCTGCAGGTGTTTTCCGACGGCATTAACAAGCTAAATGCGCGGATCGCCCAAGCGGGAGCAACACCTGGTAGCGCGCAGGACACCAAGTTCGCCGACTACTTCAAGTCCGTCAAGAGTCAGGTCAACTTGGCGATGCAGCAGGTCGCCTACGCGGCCGACGAGATCGTTGCCGGTAACTCGGCCTCCATCCAGAAGTTCGCATCGGGAGCCTCTGCTGTTCTCAAACAGACCGGCGCGGTGCTGGGGATGATTCAGATCGGCAAGGAGTTCTACGACAACGGGTTCACCGACGTGGGCATTGACAAGGCCGGCGAGAAATCCTTGGGGGTGCTATCTGGTTTTGCAGGTGGGGAGATTGCGGCGGCTCTTGCTGGTGGAGTGGCGGTAGGACTGGGGGCGCCGGTGATTCTTACTGCGGCCGTAGTCATAGGTTTTGCCGTAGTAGGCGGCTACGTCGCCGGCAAAGCCGGCGAAGCCGCCTGGGAGCCCGTACGCGATTGGAGCAAAGACTTTTTCACCCAGGTCTTTGACACCGGCTCCACCGCATGGACCACGCTCAACACAAGTTTGGACGATCTTTCCGTGAAGCTGGGCAAATTCGACGGTACTTGGCTGGAAGGCCTGGATGCAACCGACGAGCAAAAGGCGGCGTTCACCACCCTGCTGGCCGGCGTGTCGCAGCTCCCTGCCAGCGCGCAGATGAACGCCGACATCAAGCGCCTGCTCGAAGCGCCGTTCGATGCCGGCACGCTCGTGTCGCGCGACACGCTGATTCGGACTGTCTTGCTCATCTCGCAAGAGCAGCATGCCTACGTCAGCGAACGAGTCAGCGTCTCTACGGGTTTCGTTGCCATGAATCTCCCGTTGGGCAGCACACAGGCGACCGTGGCTGTGCGAGACATGGCGACGAAGCTACTCGACGAGTTTGATCGGGCAGGCTTTGCGCTGACAGGCTCTGGTCGAGTTCTGGTGGCGACAACGGCCGGGACGACAGCGGGTGGAGAAACTGATGACCTCGTCTTCGGGGCAARCGGCAGCGACGGTTTGATCGGCAACGGCGGCAACGACGAACTCCTCGCAGGCGCGGGAGACGATGTTCTTCTAGGCGGCGCAGGCATCGATGTCCTGTTCGGCGGCATCGGTAGCGACTACCTCAGTGGCGGCACTGGCACCGACTACTTGTACGGCGGAGAAGGGCTGGACACCTACAAGTTCTTCGCTGGCGAGTCCGGCAGCGATTGGATTGTCGACAGCGATGGCAAAGGCGTGATCGACGTGGAAGGTATTGGTGCGATCACAGGCGCCGGTGCCAAGAAAGTCGGCGACCGCATCTGGCAGACAGACGACCAGAAAGTCACCTACACGTTGGGCACGATCGACGGCACGCAAGACAACTTGTACATCAGTTTCCGAGATCGCTCGGGAGTCGTCACCGTGCGGAACTGGACCCGCGACAAGAATGTTGGCGTCACTCTGTCCGATGCACTGGCCTCGCCAGCGTCCGCGCCGGCACCGGCGACATTCGTTGATCTGGCCAGCAGTTCCGGCCAGCAGCACTACGGTTACGACCCGTTGGAGGTTCGCCCGCAACTGCAAGGCCCGGTGACGATCTTGAACGCCATCGACGCGAGCATCGCCGTCGTCGAGGGCGGGCGCGGTGGTGACCTGATCGAAGGTGGTGCTGGCGCGTTGAACTCCCTGGGCAACATCTTGAGGATTCGAGGGCGCGACGGCGAYGATCAAATCTATGCGGTGGTACAGCAGACTTTGTCCGCCGCAATCATCAGTACGCCGGTTTCTCTGGCAACGGAGCCTGAGCCGTACGTGCTTGATGGCGGTCGAGGCAACGACACCGTCGTCGGCAGTAGTCTGAATGACATGCTGTTCGGTGGCGACGGCAACGACATGCTGGTGGGTGGAGCCGGCGCCGACATCATCCTGAGCGACGGAGACATGGGTGCTCCTGCGCTCAGCGTTTTGCCATACGGCCAAGGCAGCAACAGCAGCGACTGGTCGAGCAGCTACTACCGCACGCTGAGCGCCAGCATGGCGTATCTCTACACCTTCAGGCTGTCGGATCCCAATGTGCTCAGTGGCCAGTTGTTCACCGGCGGCGAATTCCTGAATGGCGTGGACCCGTTGGGCGGCATCGATCTCACCGGCTTCTCGTTGACGGACCTGATGAACTACGCTGTCCCGGCGGATCGCTGGACAGTCATAGACGGGCCAGACGGCAACGTCTTCAACAGTGCTACAGCGACACTTACGCTCACTGGCCGCAGCTTGACTGGTGACAAGGGCTACGACCCGAACGCGCCCACCTATCTGGACGCTTTCAATACGGCGCGCCACAACGGGCGCGACACGGTGTATTCCGGCGCCGGGGACGATGTCGTCAACGCGGGAGGCGACGACGATCTGGTCTTCGGGCAAGACGGCAACGACGCTTTGGCGGGGTACAGCGGGGACGACGTTGTTTCTGGCGGCGACGGCAACGACCTCCTGCTTGGCGACGGACTCAAGTCCCCTGGCCAGCCGGAGATGGACAGCTTGACCGGCAAGACCTACGGCACGCTTGGATTGGATCCCTCGCAGCACGGCAATGACATGCTATTCGGCGGCAAGGGTGATGACCGTGAGGTGGGCGGAGGTGGTGCGGACCAGCTCTTTGGCGAAGAAGGGGCCGATGTTCTGCTTGGCGACGACGACGGTATGGATGCCGCCTATTGCGGCGACGACCTGCTGAGCGGCGGTAGCGGGGCGGATCAACTCATCGGAGGTGGTGGAAACGATGAGGCACACGGCGGCAGCGAAGATGATGTTCTGTGGGGTGACGGCGAACTGACAAATGCCGTCGCAGCATCCCATGGCAATGACACGCTGTTTGGTGATGAGGGCAATGACCGCCTGTATGGCGGAGGGCAAGATGACTCCCTGGTGGGTGGAATCGGCAACGACCAGTTGCTGGGAGATGCCTCCATCGCTCTGCTGCCGGCCGAGTTGCATGGTGCCGATGTCCTCGATGGCGGTGCCGGCGACGACACGCTGGCGGGCGGCGGCGGCAACGACGTGCTCAGCGGCGGCGACGGCAATGACTGGTTGTCCGGCGAAGACGAGGAGGCCACCAACGCGGTCTCCACGCTGACGGGCAACGACATCCTGGACGGCGGGGCCGGCGCCGACACGCTGGTCGGCGGCAACGGCGACGACCAGCTGCTTGGCGGCGACGGCGACGACCTGCTGTTCGGCGGCGCCGGCAACGACACGCTGAACGGCGGCGCGGGCATCGACGGCCTGTCCGGCGGCGCAGGCGACGACACCTACATCGTGCGGGGGGCCGATCTGAGCAGCGGCGTCATCGTCGACAACATCATCGACAACGAGGGCCGCAACAAGATCGTCATCGATGGCGGAGAGGTCGTCGCGCAGGCTGCGCAAAACGGAATTGACCTGGTGCTGAGGATCGGCACGGGCAGCCTCGTGATCACGAATGGGATGAAGGGTGCGATACAGACCTTCCAGGCCTCGAACGGGCAGGAGATGGCTCTTGCCCGTGCGCTGGGCCAATGGCTGCGCGGGCAGCAAGACCTCACCGCCTCGGAGCCTGGCCAGCACCTGATCGGTGGGGCCGACAACGATGTCCTGCGGGTCGATGCGAACTCTCAAGGCGCCGTGCTGTCCGGCGGGTGGGGCAACGACACCGTCGAGATCTCGAGCACGCAAGGCACGACCTTGCAGTTCTCGCAAGGGGATGGCCGCGACACCGTATCGGTGGTCGCGGAAGCGCGCAGTGCGGACAACGTCCTGCAACTGAGTGGAGATTTCATTCCGGAAGACCTGCGCCTGCGTCGCGAGGCGAACACCGGCGCCGTGGTGCTCGACATGGCCTCGGCAGGCGACGCCCTGGTGCTCGGCCAGAAGGGCGTGTCGCAGCTGGCCACAGTCGGCCGCAGCTTCGATCGCATCGAGTTCGAAGACGGCAGCGTCCTGACCTGGGACGAGCTGCTGGCGCGCGGCGTGCTGGTCGAGAGCACCGGAAGTGGGTCATCCCTGCTCGGCAGCAACGTGTACGACGTGATCGTCGGCAACGAGGGCTCCCGGCGGATCGATGCCGGCGCAGGCGACGACAAGCTGCTGGCCGGCAGCGGCAACGAAACGCTGGTGGGCGGYAGTGGCAACGACACCTACTACTTCAGCGCGGGCTTCGGCACCGACACCGTGGACGACACGGCCGGCACAGGCGAAGAGACCGACCGCATCGAGTTCGACGAAACCCTGCCCGTGGGGGCTGCGCGCTTCATTCGCAACGGTGCCGACCTTTTCGTGATGTTCCAGGGCAGCGGCGACCAGTTGACGGTGAAGCAGTTCTTCACCAACGCGAGCCGCCAGCAGATCGTCTTCGCCGATGGCACGTCGTACGAGCGCGGCACCGTTCCGGCCATCGGCCTGCAAGACCTGATGACCCAGGGCGACGACACGTTCCAGGTTCCTGGCGACGGCAACGTCACCCTCGATGCCCTGGGCGGCAACGATGCGATCCGCGGCGGGGCTGGCAACGACACGCTGGCAGGTGGCAGCGGTGACGACACGCTCGCGGGCGGCAATGGTGACGACGTGCTGGAAGGCGGCACCGGATCCGACCAGCTCGTCGGCGGCATCGGCAGTGACACCTATGTCTTCCACAAGGGCGATGGCGTCGACACGCTGGAGGACACCTCCACGACCGGCACCAACCGCATCGTGCTGGCCGATGTGCAGGAAAGCGAGTTGACGCTGGTCAACGATGCCGGTGGCCTGGTGCTGCGCTATGGCTCGGGAGACCAGATCACACTGACTCCGCAAAGCCGCCTCGGCGCCATCCAGTTCGCCGACGGCACGGTGTGGAGCGACGGCGAGATCGCCGCGCATCTGCCGTTCACGGAGATCGGAACCGGCGGCAATGACCAGATCGGCGAAAACGGCAACAGCACGCGCCCTCAGGACCTCCACGGCCTGGGTGGTAACGACACACTGGTCAGCGGGTACGGGAACGACAGCCTGTATGGCGACGAAGGAAGGGATTGGCTGTACGGCGGCGGAGGCAACGACCTGCTCGCCGGTGGTGACGATGCCGACATGCTCCTGGGACAAGGCGGCAACGACGTCCTGGACGGTGGCCGCGGAGATGACGAGCTTTCCGGTGGCGATGGCGACGACACCTTGTACGGTGGAGTTGGCGACGACCAGCTGTCTGGCGATGGCGGCGCCGACGTGCTGCACGGTGGTGATGGCAACGACCGCCTGAATGCAACGGCCAACGACGATGGCCGCTCGTCGTCCCTCTACGGCGACACGGGCGACGACCGCTTGTTTGGCAGCAACGGCAACGAGCTGTTGAACGGTGGCGATGGGAAGGACACCTTCAGCAATGTGGGGCGGGGAGACGCTGTCGACACCATCGTCGGCGGCCAGGGTGACGACACTTTCTCGCTGGATTCCAGCCGTTCTGCCGACTTCGTGTTCGCGCAGGGCGATGGGCACGACACATTCCGTCAAACGCAGTACCTGGTCGATGGCGCAGCCGCCGGCGGAAGCTTGCGTGTCACGTTCGCGGCCGGCGTGGCCGTATCGTCCCTGAAGGTCGTGGGACTGACCGCCTTGCCCGCGGACGACGTCCATGCAGCCAACATGGCGCTCACGTTCGCCTACGGCACGCAGGGCGACACGGTGTCGTTCGAACTCGACGGCCGGGCGATCCGGCCGAACATGCTCAACAACCTGCCGAACTTCGTGTTCGCCGACGGAACGGTGCGCAGTGCGTCCTCCTTGATGCCTGCCAGCATGGCCGACCTGCCCGTCATTGGCTCGGCCGCCAGCGAGGTGTTGTTCAGCACCGGCACCTGGACGGCCACCGATGGGGGCACGGTGTTGGGCATCTCCAACCGCCTCACGGGCGGCGCAGGTGATGACACGCTGGTCGGCTTGGAAGGCAACAACACCTTCCACTTCGACCGGGGTGACGGCAAGGACCTGATCTACGACTACGGCGGCACCGACGCGATCGAGTTCGGCGCCGGCATCACGCCGGAGAACCTGAAGCTGAGCGCCGTCACGTCCTACAACCTCAACGACTATGCCTCGGACCGCATCCTGGAAGTGGACCAGGGCGGCGGCCAGATCCGCATCAGCAGCTCGATCGACAACCAGGACTACCGACCGCGCAGCGGGTATGCAGACGTGGGCAAGTTCGAGTCGTTCCGGTTCGCTGACGGCACCGTGCTGGACTGGACGCAACTCGTGGCCCGGGCCGGCAGCTTCACGGTCGTGCCCGACGTGAATGGCCGGGTCCTGGTCGGCACCGAATTCAATGACCGGCTGGAAGGCGGTGTCGGCGAGCAAACCCTGCGGGGCGGTGCCGGGGTCGACACCTACGTGTTCAAGCGCGGCGATGCGGTGGTGGCCGAGGCCGGTGACATCTCGGGTGCCGACCTGATCCTCGACACCTCGATCGGCAACCTCATCGAGTTCGGCCCCGGCATCGCGGCCGGCGACCTGCGCTTCCGCCGCTTCGGGCCCAAGCTGCTGATCGACGTGCTCGGCGGCACCGCGCCGGAGACCATCGGCGTCGACTACTTCGACGACCCGCGTCGCCTGTCGACCTTCCGCTTTGCGGATGGCAGCACGCTGGATGTGTCGCAGGGCATCCGCATCGCCGTGCCTGGCACCGAAGGCGACGACGTGATGAACGGCACGGCCAACAGCGACTACTTCGACGGCGGGGCGGGCAACGACCAGCTCAACGGCAAGGCCGGCAACGATTGGCTGCTGGGCGGTGTCGGCAACGACAAGCTGGATGGCGGCACCGGTGTCGACGACATGGCCGGCGGGACGGGCGACGACACCTACGTCGTCGACGACAGCGGCGACACGATCGCCGAGAACGCTGGCGAGGGGCTCGACGCGGTGCAATCGACCGCGAGCTACATCCTGTCGGCCAACGTCGAGAACCTGACGTTGACCGGCAGCAGCGGCCTGTCGGGCACCGGCAACGCGGTATCCAACAAGATCACCGGCAACAGCGGCGCGAACCGCCTGGATGGCAAGGAGGGCGTCGACACGCTGATCGGCGGCGCGGGCAACGACACCTACGTGGTCGACGACACACTCGACCTCGTCACCGAGGCCTCGGGCGGAGGCACCGATACCGTCGAGGCGAGCGTCAACTACACGCTGCTGGACAACATCGAGGCACTGACGCTCACCGGCACCGGCAACATCACGGCCACGGGCAACGGTGCTGCCAACACGCTGACCGGCAACGCCGGCAACAACGTGCTCGACGGCAAAGGCGGGCTCGACAACATGACTGGCGGGCTGGGCGACGATACCTACGCCGTCGACACGGCCAACGAGGTCACCCAGGAACTCGATGGCCAGGGCACCGACACGGTGAACAGCACCATCACCTGGACGCTGGGCAACTTCGTCGAGAACCTGAACCTGATCAACAGCAGCGCGATCAACGGCACCGGCAACGGGCTGGACAACCTGCTGTTCGGCAATGCCGGCGTCAACACCTTGAAGGGCGAGGGCGGCAACGACACCTACAGCAGCGGCGCCGGCAACGACACAATGAACGACACGTCTGCCACCTCGAACGACGTCTACCGCTGGGGCCGGGGCGACGGGCAGGACACGATCACCGACGTGGGTGGGAGCGCCGACCGCATCGAGATCGCCACCGGCATCAGCGCGGCGCAGCTGACGCAGACGCGCAGCGGCAACAACCTGGTGCTGGGCATCAGCGGCGTGACRGCCGACAAGCTGACGATCACGAACTGGTACGTCGGCACGGCCAACAAGATCGAGACGATCAGGCTGGCCGATGGCAGCACGGTGCCGATCACGGTGACGGCGTTGTCGAGCAGTGCACCGACCGAGAAGGCGATGCCCTTGCTGGTCGATTCGTGGAGTGCGCTGGATTCGGCGATGCGCATCGCGACGCCGCAACGCGAAGGCCTGCCGACACCGATCGGCGCCGACCCGGCCGCGGCGTCGGACGTGCTGGCGAGCGGCCTGTCTGGATCCGGCAACCACACGGCCTGGCGCGGTGAACGGCGTGAGCTGCGAGGTCTCGGCGCATGACCCAGCTCGCCGTGCTCGACCCCGACGCGCTCGACTTCGCGCCCGACCTGCTCGCGATCCAGGAGCGCCCGCCGGCGCGCCTGCCGCGGGTGCTGCTGGTCACGGTGGCGGTGCTGATCGCGCTGTTGCTCGCCTGGGCGGTCTTCGCCCAACTCGACATCATCGCGACGGCCGAGGGCCGACTGGTGCCGATCAGCTTCACCAAGCTCGTGCAGCCAGCCGAGGCCGGTGTCGTCACCGAGATCCTGGTGAAGGAGGGCGATGCGGTGAAAGAGGGTCAGCTGCTGTTGAAGCTGGACGCGCGGGCTTCGCAGGCCGACACCGCGGCGCTCGGCCACGAGGTGGCGCTGAAGAAGCTGACGCTGCGCCGCATCGAGGCCGAGCTGGCCGACCAGCCGCTGCTGCCCGGCCGCGGCGAGCCGCCGCTGCTGTACGCCCAGGTCGACGCGCAGTTCCGCGCGCGCCGCCAGGCCTATCTCGACGCCGTTGCGCAGGAGCAGGAGACCCGCGCCCGCGCGCAGGCCGACCTGCATGCGTCGCAGCAGCAGCTGTCCAAGCTGACACAGACGCTGCCGAGCTACCAGCAGTCGGCGCAGGCCTACCGGCAGCTGGTCAAGGAAGGTTTCGTCGGCGAGCTGGCGGCCAACGAGAAGGGCCGCGAGGCCACCGAGCGCGAGCAGGACGTGAAGGTGCAGACCGCCAACGTGCAGAGCGGTGCGCTGGCGGTGGCGCAATCCGAACGCAAGCTGGCGGCGCTGCGCTCGCAGTACCGCTCGCAGCTGGAGAACGAACGCATCGAGACGCTGGCCACGCTGAACCGCAGCGACCAGGAATGGCAGAAGTCGACGGTGCGCGCCGGGCAGCTGGAGATCCGCGCGCCGAACGCCGGCATCGTGAAGGATCTGGCGACGACCACGCGCGGCGCGGTGGTGTCGGCGGGTGCACTGCTGATGAACATCGTGCCGCAGGGCGAGCCGCTGCAGGCCGAGGTGCAGCTGCACAACGAGGACGTGGGCTTCGTCAGCGTCGGCCAGCTCGCGAAGGTGAAGGTGGCTGCCTATCCGTTCCAGAAATATGGCCTGCTCGACGGCCGGGTGATTCTCGTCAGCGCCGATGCGACCGATCCGAAGCAGCAACAGCAAGCGCAGCAGCCGGGCCAGCCGCAGTTGAACTACCGCGCCATCGTGCAGATTGACAGCCCGGTGCTGACCAGCGCCGCCACCGGCGAGAAGCTGGTGCTGAACCCGGGCATGGCCGTCACGGCCGAAGTCCAGCAGGGACGGCGGTCGGTGATCGAGTACCTGTTGTCGCCGGTGAAGAAGGTGGCGCAGGAGGCCGCGCGGGAGCGCTGAGCCCGGCCAGCCAGGCCCGCAGCGTCGGCGCATCGAACGGCTTCTGCAGGAAGGGCCAGCCGTCGCGCCAGCCGGGCTGCATGCCGAGGGCCTGGTCCGGCATCGCGGACATCAGCGCCACGCGCAATCCGGGCCACTCGTGCGCCACGGCCTGCGCCAGCTGCACGCCGCTGATGCCGTCGCCCAGCCGCACGTCCGACAGCAGCAATTGCGGCAGCGGCGCCTCGCGCAGTGCCCGCAGCGCCTGCTCGGCGCCGGCCGCGGTGCGCACCTCGCAGCCGGCGGCTTGCAGCATCTCGGCCACGGTGCTGCGGAACTCGTCGTCGTCGTCCACCAGCAGCACCGATGACACGACCAGCCGCGCGGCCAAGGCACCGGGCGTGCCGGCCGACGCGGCCGCCGCCGCCGCGCCGAGCGGAAAGCGCAGCGTCACGCTCGTGCCCTCGCCGATGCGGCTCGCGAGCGCGATGCGCCCGCCCGACTGCTTCACGAAGCCGTAGACGATCGACAGCCCGAGCCCGCTGCCTTCGCCCTCCGCCTTGGTCGTGAAGAAGGGCTCGAACACCTTCTCGCGCAGCGCCTCGGGGATGCCGGCGCCGGTGTCGGCGATGCACAGCTCGAGCTCGTCGCCGTCCACCCGCGTCGCAACCTGCAGCCGCCCGCCGCCGGGCATCGCGGCCGCGCTGTTGATCACCAGGTTCAGCAGCGCGTTCTCCAACTGCCCGCGGTCGACGTGCACGCAGGCCTCGCCGGCCCGCAGCGCCAGCGCCACCTGAACCGCGTCGCCGGCGCTGTAGTCGATCAGGTCGAGCATCTCCTCGACCATCGCATCCACCACCACCGGCTCGGCCTGCAGCGGCTGGCGCCGCGCGAAGGCGAGCAGCCGCCGCGTCAGCGCGCTCGCGCGCTCGGCGGCGCGGCCGGCCCGCTGCAACTGCGCGCGGCCGGTCGCGTCGAGCCCCGGCTGCGCGTCGAGCAGCCCGAGCGTGCCGACGATCGTGCCCAGGTGGTTGTTGAAATCGTGCGCGACGCCGCCGGTCAGCTGGCCCAGCATCTCCAGCCGCAGCGCATGCTGCAGCTGCACCTCGATCGCGCGGCGTTCGGTCAGGTCGGTGACGAGGCTCACGACGCCGCCATCGGGCATCGCCCGGCTGCGCACGTCATAGACGCGGTTGTCCGGCAGGTACAGCTCGACGTGCGCATGCGCGGTGAACGGCGGCAGCGCGCCGGCGGCCAGCGCCTGCCGCTCGGTGAGGCCCGGCGCGCTCCACGCGATGCCGCCGGCCAGTTGCGCCATCAGCTGCCGCGGTGGCTGGCCCGAAGCCGGCCGCACGCCGTGCATCGCGAGCATGCGTTCGAGCGGTTCGTTCCACAGCCGCAGCCGGCCGTCGCGGTCGAACACCGCGAGGCCGTCGTTCATGCTGCTGTGCACCGCGGCGCGCAGCTCGCCCTGCTGGCGCAGGTCGGCCACCAGCTGCTGCTTGGCCAGCAGGTTGTCGCGGAACACCTCGAAGGTGCGGGCGAGCGCGCCCAGCTCGTCGCGGCGGGCGGTCGCCGGCGTCGCCACCGAGGTGTCGCCGCGCGCGAGCCGCGACATCACCGCGGTGATCCGCTCGACGCCCCCGACCAGCCGGTGCACGTAGGCGGTCGCGCCGAGCGCGATCACGCCGCACACCAGCGTCAGCAGCAGCAGGCCGGTCTTGCCGGAGGCGATCGCGCGCGTGACCCCTTCGCTGCGCCGCTGCGCGGTCTCGCGCAGCGTGTCGACGTGGCGCGAGACCTGCGCGCTGAGTTCATCGGCGTTGGTGCGCGTCAGCAGCACCAGCGAGCCGCTGCGGCTGTCGAGGTTGATCTGCTCGCTGCGCAGCCGCAGGATGCCGGCCGGGCCGATCGACAGCTCGCGCAGCGTCGCGCGGAACACGTCGCCGAGGCCGGCGTAGGCGGCCCGCCGGTCGGCGGCGATCAGCAGCGCCTCGACATCGGCCTGCAGCCGCCCGAGCGTGGCCGGCGTGTCGACGCTCGCGCCCAGCACCAGGCTGGACCACACCTGCGTCAGCACCGGGTCGCCGTGGCGCGGCGGCGTGCCGCGGGCGTGCAGCCGGCTGCCGATGTCCTCCAGCCGCTCCATCTGCGTCTGCAGCCGCTGGCGCACCTGCTGGCGCCGCTGCGTCAGCTCGGCCAGGCGCAGCAGGTTGATGTCGCCGCGGTCGATCAGCGGGTCGATGCGGGCCTTCAGCGGGCCCTGGCCGTCGATCTCGCCGGAGCGCTGGCGGATCTCGCTGATCAGCCCGCGCGCGATCGTCGCGCTGGCGTCCAGGCTCTCGGGCGTGCGCGACTCGGCCAGGTCGGGCGCGGTGGCGGCCAGGCGCGTCGTGCGCTCGGCGAGTTCGAGCGCCTGCGCGATCTGCGGCAACACCTCGACTTCGTAGGCCGAGAGCTCGCGCTGCGTGCGCTGCATGCCGAGCCAGCCGACGATCGCCAGCGCGATCGCGGCAGCCAGCAGGATCACGAAGGCAGCCATCAGCCGGGTGCGGACCCGCTGGGCACGGGGTCCGACGCTGGGTGTCGCTTCAGGTGGCGCGCTCATGCCCGTGGGTCACCGGCGCCGCGAAGACGTAGCCCAGCCCGCGCTCGGTGCAGATGTAGCGCGGGTGCTTCGGGTTCGGCTCGATCTTGCGGCGCACGCGCAGGATCAGCACGTCGACGCTGCGGTCGAACACCTCGGTCTCCAGGCTGCGCGTGTGCTCCAGCAGCTGGTCGCGCGTCCACACCTTGCCCGGCTGGCTGACGAAGGCCTCGAGCAGCCGGAACTCGGCCGGCGTCAGCGCGCAGGCGCTGCCATCGGCGGCGCGCAGCTCGCGCTCGCGCAGGTCGAGCGTCCAGTCGCCGAAATGCAGCTGGGCCGCGGGTTCGGCCGGCGCTGCGGCGGTGGCCGCCGGCTGCGTGCGGCGCAGCACCGCACGCACATGGGCCAGCAGCTCGCGCGGGCTGAACGGCTTGACGAGGAAGTCGTCGGCCGCGAGTTCGAGCAGCAGCACGCGGTCCATCTCGTCGCTGCTGCCGCTGATCATGATGATCGGCAACGCAGGGTGCCGCTCGCGCAGGCCGCGCGCGAGCGCCAGGCCGTGCTCGTCCTTCAGGCGCAGGTCGAGCAGCACCAGCGCGTGCGGCGCTTCGGCCAGCGCCGCGTGCATGCCGATGCCGTCGCCGGCGGTGCTGACGTCGAAGCCGGATTGCATCAGCGCGTCGTCGAGCGAGGCGCGCAGGTCGGGGTCGTCGTCGACGACGAGGATGCGTGGGCGGGCAGGGGCGACCGAAGGCATCCCGGCAGTGTGCACCGGGGGGGATTGGCTACTGGGATGGGGATTTACCCGAGCCCCCACCGAACCGCGCCTCGCCCTGTTTGCGGAACTCCTTCGGCGTCATCCCCTTGATCTCGAGGAAGCGCCGGTTGAAGTTCGCGACGTTGTTGAACCCCGCGTCGTAGCAGACGTTCGTGATGTAGCGGTCGGTCTCCATCAGCAGCTGGCAGGCCCGTGTCACGCGCAGCCGGTTCACGAAATCGGTGAAGGTGTTGCCGGTGGCGCGCCGGAAATAGCGCGAGAACTGGCTCTCGCTCATGCCCACGCGCCGGCTCAGCTCGGCCATAGAGAACTGGCTTGCGCTGTTCTCGGTGATGTAGTCGACGATGGTGCTGATCTGCGCCAGCGAGGTATCGTCGTCGAAGCTCTGCAGCGGCATGCTCGACAGCAGCCGGTAGTCGCTGCAGTCCGACAGCTCGCCGAGGAACTCCAGGAACTCGGTGAAGCGCTTCAGCCCGTGCAGGCTGCGGATGCGCACCAGCCGTTCGCGCGCCCGGTCGCTCATGCCGAAGAACTCGATGCCGTGGCGCGCCCGCTCCAGCAGCGGCAGCACGTCGCGCAGGTCGGGGATCAGGTCGGTCGCGCGGCGCAGCGGCTCGTCGGAGAACTGCAGCACCACGTCGCGCAGCGGCACGCCCTCGGCCGGGATGTCGGTGGAGATCCAGTTGTGCGGCAGCCGCGGCCCGGTCAGCACCAGGTGCCCCGGCTCGAAATGCCCGATGTAGTCGCCGACGAACACCTTGYCGCGCGTCTCGATGATCAGGTGCAGCTCGTATTCCTCGTGGTAGTGCCAGCGCACCAGCGGGTTCGGCACGCCGTGCTCCAGGCAGCGCACGTAGCCGTAGGTGCCCTCGGGCTCGTAGCCGAGCTTGGTGTCGCGCACGAAGTCGTGCTCGAGTTCGGGGCTGCGGATCCGGTTCGTGTTCATGGCGGGCTCACAAGGCTCCTCGGCTAGCTCATCACGTTGCCGCCATCGACGTTCAGCGTCTGCGCGGTGATGTAGGCGGATTCTCCACTGGCCAGGAAGACCGCGGCGCCGGCGATGTCGTCCGGCACGCCCATGCGGCCCAGCGGCACCGCCTTGCCGACCGCGATCTTCTTCTCGCCCGGCTGCAGGTGCTCGTGGCGCGCGAAGAGGGCATCGACCTGCCCCCACATCGGCGTGTCGACCACGCCCGGCGCGATGCCGTTGACGCGGATGCCGTGCGGCGCCATCGCCAGAGCCGCCGACTGCGTGTAGCTGATCACCGCCGCCTTGCTCGCGCAGTAGTGCGACACCAGCGCCTCGCCGCGGCGCCCGGCCTGCGACGCGAGGTTGATGATGCTGCCGCGCACGCCGCCCGCGACCATGCGGCGCAGCACCGCCTGCATCGTGAAGAACATGCCCTTCACGTTGACGTCGAACAGGCGCTGGTACATCGCCTCGTCGGAGTCGAGCAGCGGTGCCAGGTCGAACACCGCAGCGTTGTTGAACAGCGTCGTGATCGGCCCCAGGCGTTCCTGCGCGCCGGCGACGAAGCGCGCGATGTCGTCGCTGCGTGCGACGTTGCCGCTCAGGTACTCGAAGCGCCCTGGGTGCTGGTCGACCAGCGCCTGCAGCTCGGGCGCCGGCGTGGCCGGCAGGTCGACGGCAGTGCAGCGCGCGCCCTCGCGCAGGAAGGCCCGCGTCACTGCCAGCCCGATGCCGCCGCCGGCACCGGTCAGCAAGGCGTGGCAATCGGCAAGGCGTTGCGCAGCGGGATAGTCAGCCATGGCCGTTCTCCTTCAGGAACTGTTTGACCTCAGCATGCGCCTGCTGCAACGCGGCCACCAGCCGCGCATCGCCGGCGAGCGGCCCCCACAGCACCGGATCGCGGCTGAACGCGGCCAGCGGATCCGCGCTCTCGAAGATCGCGTGCGCAGCCGCCACGTCCATGCCCTGGTCGTGGTAGGTGTAGCTCAGCTCGCCGCGGTGCCAGCGGCCGAGGAACTCGAAGAACAGCGCCGGCAGCTTCGCGACCGACGCGATCGATGCGCCGCGCGCGAGGCACTCGCGGAAGGTCGGCCACAGGAAGCCGGCGATCTTCGCGTAGCCGTCCATCGCGACGCGCTGGTTGGTGTCTTGCAGATAAGGATTGCTGAAGCGGTCGATCACCACGTCGCGGTACGCGGCGAGGTCGAGCGGATACGGCTTCTGCGACGCTTCCAGCGAGGGGATCACGTCGTTCGTCACGTAGTCGAACGCCATCTTGCGGATCGCCGGGTGCGCCACGTCCTCGTGGATGTACTGGTAGCCGAGCAGCGTGCCGGCCCAGGCGAAGCAGCTGTGGCTCGCGTTCAGGATGCGGATCTTCGCCTCCTCGTACGGCAGCACCGAGGCCACCATCTCGGCACCGGCCTTCTCCCAGGCCGGTCGGCCGTTGATGAAGTGGTCCTCGATGACCCACTGGATGAAGCGCTCGCCCATCACCGGCGCACCGTCGTCGACGCCGGTCGCGGCCTTCACGCGCCCCGCGATGTCGGGCAGCGGGCGCGGCGTGATGCGGTCGACCATGTCGTTCGGCGAGCTGGTGTGCTGCGCGACCCAGGCGTGCAGCGCGGCCTGCTGGCGGCGCGCGAGGAAATCGAGGAAGCCGGCGCGGAAGCGCTCGCCGTTGCCGCGCAGGTTGTCGCAGTTCAGCAGCGTGACCGGGCCGGCGTTGCGCGTGCGGCGCGCGTCGAGGATCGCCGCCATCGCACCGTAGATCGTGCTGCGCGTGGTGCCGGCGAGGTCGCTCGCCAGGTCGGCGAAGCTGTCGTCGAGCCGGTTCTGGTCGTCGAGGTAGTAGCCGGCCTCGGTGACGGTGAACGAGATGATGCGAGTCGCCGCATCGGCGCCGATCTCGATCAGCCCGGCCAGGTCGGGCGTGTACGGCACGATCCTGCGGATCGCGGTGATGCGCTCGTAGAAGCGCTCGCCGGCCGGCGTCACCGTCTCCAGCGTGTAGGCGCCGCCCTGCTTCTGCAGCGCGGCGATGGTGTCGGCCATGTCCGGGCGCAGGTTGCCGCCGGCGATCTGCCAGCGGGTGTCGCCCTGGTCGATCAGGTTCTGCAGGTAGACGGCCTGGTGCGCACGGTGGAACGAGCCGAGGCCGAGGTGGAGGATGGTCAGGGGAGTGGTCGTCGTCATGGAGAAGCTCGCATCGCTAGGCGGCCTGCTGCAGCGGGCGCAGCGTGCGCCCCTGGGCGTCGAAGAGGTGGAGGGCGGTCGCGTCGAAGCTGATGCCGACGCTGTCGCCCGGCTTGAGGGTGGTGCGCTCGCTCTGGCGCGAGACCAGCGGAACGCCTTCGCTGGTGTCGCCGATGCGGGTGTGGATCAGCGTGTCGGAGCCGAGCGATTCGATCAGCTCCACGCGGGCCGCGAGGCCGGTTCCGGCCGCACCGACGCGGACATATTCAGGCCGCACGCCCACCGCGCCGTCGGTGGGCAAGCGTGTGCCCGCCAGGCGCGTCAGCTCGGGCACGGCGGCGGTCTTCACGACGTTCATCTGCGGCGTGCCGATGAACTGCGCGACGAACTGGTTGGCCGGGTGGTCGTACAGGTCCAAGGGCGTGCCGACCTGCTCGATCAGCCCGTCGCGCAGCACCACCACGCGGTCGGCCAGCGTCATCGCCTCGACCTGGTCGTGCGTCACGTAGATGGTGGTCGCGCCGAGGTCGCGGTGCAGGCTCGCGATCTCGACGCGCGTCTGGCCGCGCAGCGCGGCGTCGAGGTTCGACAGCGGCTCGTCGAACAGGAACACCTTGGGCGCGCGCACGATGGCGCGGCCGATCGCCACGCGCTGGCGCTGTCCGCCCGACAGCTCCTTCGGCGTGCGCTGCAGGTACTGCGTGAGGTTCAGGATCTTCGCGGCGCGCTCCACCTTCTGCTGGCGCGTCGCCACGTCGACCTTGGCGAGCTTCAGCGCGAACGACATGTTGTCGAACACCGTCATGTGCGGGTACAGCGCGTACGACTGGAACACCATCGCGAGGTCGCGCTTGGCCGAGGGCACGTGGGTGATGTCGCGGCCATCGAGCTGGATCGAGCCCTGCGTGGTGGCCTCGAGCCCGGCGATCAGCCGCAGCAGCGTCGACTTGCCGCAGCCGGACGGTCCGACGAAGACGATGAACTCGCCCTTCTCGATCTKCAGGTCGATGCCCTTGATGGTGCGCACCGGCCCGAATTCCTTGACGATGCCCTTGAGTTCGAGGAATGACATGGGGTCTCCTTACTTGACGGCGCCGAAGGTCAGGCCTTGGACGAGTTGTTTCTGGCTGAACCAGCCGAACACGATGATGGGAGCGATGGCCAGCAGCGACGCGGCCGACAACTTGGCCCAGAACAGGCCCTCGGGGCTGGAGTACGACGCGATCAGCGCGGCCAGCGTGCCGGCGTGGGCCGAGGTCAGGTTCAGCGACCAGAAGGCCTCGTTCCACGCGAGCACCAGGCACAGCAGCCCGGTGGAGGCGATGCCGCCCATCGTCAGCGGCAGGATCACGTGGCGGAACTCGTCCCACACGGTCGCGCCGTCGAGCCGCACCGCCTCGAGGATGTCGTTGGGCACCTCCTTGAAGGCGCTGTAGAGCATCCACACCATGATCGGCAGGTTGGACAGCGTGAACACGATGATCAGCGCCGGCAGCGAATCCAGCATGCCGGTGGTCTGCGCCATCACGTACACCGGCACCAGCGCGCCGACCGCCGGCATCATCTTGGTCGACAGCATCCACATCAGGATGTCGCGCGTGCGCTTCGTGCGGAAGAAGGCCATCGAGTAGGCGGCCGGCGCGGCGATCATCAGGCCCAGGATCGTCGACACCAGGCTCGTGATCAGCGAGTTCTTGGCATACAGCAGGTAGTCGCTGCGCTCCTGCACCTCGGCGAAGCTCGACAGCGTGGGCGTGAAGAACAGCTGTGGCGGCACCGCGATCGCCTGCATCTCGGTCTTGAACGCGGTCAGGCCGAGCCACAGCAGCGGGAAGAACAGCAGCAGCGCGATCGCCCACGCGAAGAAGGTGCGGACGTACGGGAAGCCGTTGGGGTAGGTGGTGCTCATGGCTCAGTCCAGGTTCTTGCCGACCATGCGGATCAGGAAGACGGCGGCGATGTTGGCCAGCACCACCGCGAACAGCGCGCCGGCCGAGGCCACGCCGACGTCGAAGTTCATCAGCGCCTGCTTGAAGATCAGGAACGCGAGGTTGGTGCTCTCGTTGCCGGGGCCGCCGCCGGTGGTGGTGAAGATCTCGGCGAACACGCTCATCAGGAAGATCATCTCGATCATCACGACGACCGCGATCGAGCGGCCCAGGTGGGGCAGCGTCAGGTACCAGAACTGGTGCAGCGCGTTGGCGCCGTCCATGCGGGCCGCCTCCATCTGCTCGCGGTCGAGCGACTGCAGCGAAGTGATGAAGATCAGGCAGGCGAACGGCAGCCACTGCCACGACAGCATCAGGATCACCGAGAACAGCGGCAGGTCGGTCATCCAGTCGACCGGCGTCGCGCCGAAGAAGTGCCACACATGCGCGAGCACCCCATAGATCGGGTTCATCATCATGTGCTTCCACAGCAGCGCATTGACCGTGGGCATCACGAAGAACGGCGAGATCAGCAGCACGCGCACGATGCCCTGGCCGGGGAAGGGCTCGTTGACGAGCAGCGCGAGGCCGACGCCGAGCACGACGGTGATCACGATCACCGCGCCGAGCAGTTCCAGCGTCTGCAGCACCGCCGGCCAGAAGTCCGGGTCGGTGATGAAGTAGTGGAAGTTCTCGATGCCGACGAAGGTCTTGTCGCCGGGCTGCATCAGGTTGTAGTGCACCAGCGAGAACCAGATGGTCATCACCAGCGGGACGATCATCCACAGGAACAGCGTGGTGACCGCCGGCGCCATCAGCGCGCGGGGCAGGAATCGGCTCATGACATGGACCTCTTTTGGATGTCGGCCGGAGAGGGGCGGGCCGAGCGCCGGGCCGCCCCAAGCCGGCCCGCATCCCCTCGGGGGATCGGTCGGCGTACCCGCCGACCGAGGGGTCGTCATTTACTTCTTGAAGTAGCCGCCTTTTGTCATTTCACGTTCCGCGGCGGTCTGCGAAGTCTTCAAGGCCTGGTCGACCGTGACCTTGCCCGACAAGGCCGCGCTCATCTGCTGGCCCACTGCGATGCCGATCGCCTGGAACTCCGGGATCGCCGCGTACTGCACGCCCACGTACGGCGACTTCGGCAGCGTGCTGTCGTTCGGGTTGGCGCTGTTGATCGCCTTCTGCTCCTCGACCGCGAACTTCGCGACCTTCTGGAACTCGGGGTTCGCGTAGGTCGACTTGCGCGTGCCGGTCGGCACGGTGTGCCAGCCCGAGCTCTGCGCGATCAGGTTGATGTAGTCCTTCGACGTGGCCCAGGTGATGAACTTCTGCGCGGCATCGGCCTTCTGCGACGAGGCGGGAATCGCGAGGTTCCACGACCACAGCCAGTTCGCGCCCTTCGGCGTGACGGCCTGCGGCGCCTGCGTGAAGGCGACCTTGTCGGCCACCTTCGACTGCTTCGGGTCGCTGACGAACGAGGCGGCGATCGTCGCGTCGATCCACACGCCGCACTTGCCTTCGTTGAAGAGCGCGAGGTTCTCGTTGAAGCTGTTGGCCGACGCGCCGGGCGGGCCGTACTTCTTCATCAGGTCGACGTACTGGCCGATCGCGTCCTTCCAGGGCTTGGTGTCGATCTGCGGCTTCCAGCTCATGTCGAACCACTGGCCGCCGTAGGTGTTGACCATCGTCGTCAGGAAGGCCATGTTGTCGCCCCAGCCCGGCTTGCCGCGCAGGCACAGGCCGTACACGCCCTTGGCCGGGTCGTGGATCTTCGAGACGATGTCGGCCATCTGCGTCCAGGTCGGGTTGGCCGGCATGGTCAGGCCCTTGGCCTTGACGAGATCGTCGCGGTACATCGTCATCGAGCTCTCGCCGTAGAACGGTGCGGCGTACAGCTTGCCATCGAGCGACAGGCCGCTGCGGATGGCCGGCAGCAGGTCGTCCACGTCATAGGCGGCGTCGGTCTTGATCTCCTTCAGCCAGCCCTTCTTGCTCCAGATCGGGGCCTCGTACAGGCCGATCGTCATCACGTCGAACTGGCCGCCCTTGGTGGCGATGTCGGTGGTGACGCGCTGGCGCAGCACGCCTTCTTCGAGGGTGACCCACTTCAGCGTGATGCCGGGGTTGGCCTTCTCGAAGTCCTTGGTGTGCTTCTGCATCTCGATCATGTGGCCGTTGTTGACGGTCGCGATCACGAGGTCGGTGGCATGCGAAGACGTGGCCGCCACGACGCCGAGCGCGCCAAAGGCCAGAACCATTGCAGTCTTGTTTGTCATCTGTGTCTCCATCGTTGTCGAACTGATGCGACGTGGTGGGCCACGTCCGCAGCCGCAACGATAGACGTATGCCTTTGAACGATTTGGTACTGCCCCTGCCAAGGCCTGTACTTTGTTGCATCGAACGGCCCGGGTTTTCCAGGATTTCGGGAACAGGGGTTGTGTTGAGATGGCGCAAGCCAACCCCATCTGGTGGGCTTCCCCCTCGCTCAGGACGGCCTGCCATGTCATTTCCGTTGCTTCCGGTGGCCATGCTGGCTGCCTTTCATGCCTGGATCGGCGTGCGCCTGCTGGGCGTGCTGCCCGGTCCGTGGGGCGTGGCCGGTGTCGGCCTGTTGATCGGGCTGTTCCTGCTGGTGCTGTCGGCTGCGAGCCCGATCCTCGGGCGGCGCGCGGCGACGGGGGCGCTGGCCTGGGCCGGGCTGATCGCGATGGGGTTCTTCTCGACGCTGCTGGTGCTGACACTCGGGCGCGACGTGGCGCTGCTGGCGTGGGGCGGGTGGAACCTGGCGACGGGCGGCGGGCCGATCCCGCTGACGGCGCTGCAGGTGTCGGCGCTCGCGGTGCCGGCGCTGGCGCTGGCGCTGCTCGCGTGCCC
>NZ_JBFUGW010000091.1:0-26541 GCF_056402735.1 Rhizobacter sp. P3_C12 | reverse complement strand
GCCCGAAGCTCTGATTCAAGCCTTCAGCGGCCTGCGAGGGCCGGGTAGGTGAAGAGCAGGAAGTGCGTCGCGTTGAGCGCGAAGTGCACCAGCACCGCCGCCTCGATGCGGCGCGTGCGCGCGTACGCCGTCGCATAGCCGAGGCCAGCCAGGCCCGCGAGCAGCGCGCCGACCGGGCCGCCGGCGAGGTGGGCCAGCCCGAACAGCCCGGCCGACAGCGCGACGGCCAGGCCCGCCGGCAGCCGGCGATGCAGTTGCTCCTGCAGCAGCCCGCGGAACAGCGCCTCCTCGGCGATGCAGGTCAGCAGCAGGTTGGCGAGCAGGAACTGGATCGCGAGCACCGGCAGCTTCGGCGCGAAGGCGACCTGCTGCACCGACACGGCCAGCGCGAACACCGCCACGGCCGTCGCGGCGAAGGTGAGGCCCGCGGCGGCCAGCGTGCCGCGCCATTCGCGCAGCGTGCCCGCCCGGGGCGCGAACGCGGCCAGCAACAGCAGGCCGGCCGAGCCCTTGTCGAAGTTCAGGTACTGGGTGAAGGGCAGCGCGTCTGCGGTGAAGCGGATGCCGTCGTACAGCTTCGGGTTGCGAAAGCCCGGCACCACGTGCACGAACAGCGCGATCGCGAGCGCCGCGGCCAGCACCATCAGCACGGCACGCAGCCAGCGCGCTTGCGCCCACCGGCTGCCGAAGGCGAAGGCCGCCAGCAGCGCGAGCGCCGCGACCGCGGGTGCCTGCAGCACGCCGCCGGCCCAGGCCGTGGCGATGGCCGCCAGGTGCAGCACCGGCCACAGCGGCAGGCGGCGGCCCGCGACCGGCAGCGGCGGGATCCACACGGCACACAGGGCCGCGCACAGCAGGACGAAGGGGAGGCTCATCGAACGCTCATTGAACGATCAGGCCTCGCTCCAGCGGCGGAACGAAGCACCGGTGCGGGAACGATCGGCGACGGGAGTATCGCGCGATGTTCCCACGACGGCGCCTGTCCTCAGGCCGTCTGCACCGCGTAGTCGGTGTAGCCCTTGGCGCCCGGCGTGTAGAAGGTCGAGAAGTCCGGCGCGGTCAGGGGCGCGTCTTTCTTCAGCCGCTCGACCAGGTCCGGGTTCGAGATGAACGGCCGGCCGAAGGCGACCAGGTCGGACTGGCCGGCCTGCAGCGTCTTCTCGCCGCTCGCGCGGTCGAAGCCGCCGGCCAGGATGAACGGGCCCTTGAAGGCTTCGCGCAGCGCGGCCTTGGTGGCGGCCGGAATCGCGGGCGCGCCCATCGCCGAGTGATCGAGCTCGTGCACGTACAGCAGGCCGATGGCCGACAGCTCCTTCACCAGCGCGACGTACTGCTCGTCGACGCCGTCGAACGGGCCGGTCGCGTTGAACACGCCGTGCGGCGACACGCGGATGCCGACCTTGCCGGCACCGATGCGGTTCGCCACCGCGCGCGCCACTTCGAGCGCGAAGCGGTTGCGGCCGGCCGCGCTGCCGCCATAGCCGTCGGTGCGCTGGTTGACGTTGCCGTTCAGGAACTGCTCGATCAGGTAGCCGTTGGCGCCATGCAGTTCGACGCCGTCGAAGCCGGCCTCGATCGCGAGCTGGGCCGAGGCGGCGTACTCGGCGACCACGTGGTCGATGTCGGCCTGCGTCATCGCACGCGGCGCGCTGTGCGGCTGCATGCCGTTCGAATCGGTGTACATCTCGCCGGGCAGCACGGCAGCGGTCGGGCCGACCACTTCGGCGCCGGCCGGCAGGTTGGCGGCGTGCGAGACGCGGCCGGTGTGCATCAGCTGGATCACGATCTTGCCGCCCTTGGCGTGCACCGCGTCGGTCACCAGCTTCCAGCCGGCGGCGTGGGCAGCGTTGTACAGGCCCGGGATGCGCGCATAGCCGAGGCCGTTCGGCGACGGCGAGGTGCCCTCCGTGATGATCAGCCCGGCGCCGGCGCGCTGGGCGTAGTACTCGGCCATCAAGGCGTTCGGCGTGTTGGCCTCGACCGCGCGGCTGCGCGTCATCGGCGACATCACGATGCGGTTGCGCAGCGACAGCGAGCGGAGGGTGGTCGGTTCGAAGAGCATGGGGCTGTCCTTGGGTCTGGCGGGATGGGTCCGGAATTTGTCCGGAAAGGCCCGCATCGTAGGACCGGCGCCGACCGGCTGTCGGCAGTTGTCAGGAGGCCTTTTCAGGCCGAGGCCATTCGTTCGGACGATGCATGCCTTCGTGGTCTGAGGTAGATGCAGGCAGCTGGAACTCGACCGCCTGCCGGCGCCGTTGCTCGTAGCGTGCGATCAGGCCGGGCCGGTCGAGGGCCGCATCCTCGCCCTGCCAGGCGCCGTGTGCCGCCAGCGCCCCGTGGTGCAGCCGCAGCGCCTGCAGCAGCCAGTCGGCGCGCGCCAGCGTCGCCGGCGTGCAGGTCTGCCCCTTCAGGTCGTCGTCGAGATCGGTGGCGTGTGAGCGCCAGCCCTCGCGCAGGTACAGGTCGGCCAACGGCCSGGCGAGCGCGGCGCGCCACGCGCTGCAGATGCCGTCCAGCCACTGCAGCACCGTGGCCGTGGCGCCGTCGGCAGCCAGCTGGCTGCGCAGGCGCTCGTACGCGTCGAGTGCGATCGCCTTCTCCATGCGGAAGGCGCGCAGCGCGGCGTCCGCACCATGGCGGCTCTCCAGCTGCAGCAGCCAGCCGAACACGTGGCGCGATTCGATGCGCTCGGCCAGGTGGTGCTGCGGCGCGCTCAGGCCGGTGCCGGCGCTGTTGAAATGCCGCAGCGGGTCGAAGCGATAGAGGTAGCCGTAGTCGAACAGCCAGACCTGCCGCGCGTCGCGCAACACGTTGCCGGGGCAGAAGTCCCATTCGAAGAAGCCGGCGCGCAGCAGCGCGAGGCCGCTGTCGAACAGCTGGCGCAGCCCGGCCTCGTCCCAGTCCTGGACCGGTTTGCCGGCGATCCATGGCGACACGATCAAGCCCTGCTTCAGCGACGCGTAGACGGTCGGGCTCAGGCCGGGGCGTTGCAACGCGGGCAGGGCGGCCATCTCCGAGCGGCGCTGCACCTCGTTGAGGAACGAGGTCTGGCCGTCGACACCTTGCACCTTGCAGGCGCTGCGCGCGCGCTTGACGGCCCAGTCGCGGCCGCCGACGTGCACGCGGAACACCTCGGCGGTGAGTCCGCTGTCGTGCAGCTCGCGCACCGCGGGATGGCGGGCGTCGAGCCGCATCAGTTCGGCGGGCGGCAGCGGGCAGTCGGCGGCGTGGCCGACCACGAGGTCGCGGCCGGACGCCACCCAGTCGAGCTGGCGCTGGCGCCGCAGGTGTTCGATGTCGGTGTTGATGCTGGGCAGGTTCGTCATGGCGGGCCGGATTCTGCCGGGTGCGACGCTATAGTCAACGCGCCCTGTCAGCCGCCCGCCTGTATTTCCGATCCGATGTCGAAACCTGTTCCCGAACGTTCGCGACTCACGCTGGCCGATGTGGCCGCGAGCCTGGGCGTGAGCCGCACGACGGTGTCGAACGCGTTCAACCGGCCGGAGCAGTTGTCGAAGGACCTGCGCGAATCCATCCTCGCCCGCTCGCGCGAGCTCGGCTACTACGGGCCCGACACGATGGCCCGCGCGCTGCGGCGGCGCGAACTGCGCGAGGTGGCGGTGGTGTTCCACCACGACCTGCGCTATGCGTTCGGCGACGAGCTGAGCCTCGACTTCCTGCGCGGCGTCACGCGCCAGCTCGACCTGCGCGGGCTGAGCCTGCAGCTGATCCCGAAGCTCGGCCGCCAGCTGCTGCTGCAGGCCGCGTTCCAGACCACGGCCGATGCGCTGATCGTGCATGCCGAGATCGGCCCCGAGGTGGTGCCGCAGGTGCAGGCGGCGCACAAGCCGATCGTGCTGGTCGACACGCAGGTGCCGGGCACGCCGTCGGTCTGCCTCGATGACCGCCAGGGCGCGGCGCTCGCGATGGGCCATGCGCTGGCCGCGCGGCCCGATGCGGTGCTGGTGATCACGTTCCCGCTCGACGATGCCGAGCGTGCGCGGGCGCTCGGTGTGGAGCCGGATCGAAGCCCGTTCGTCACGTCGGAGCGGCTGAGCGGCTATGCGCAGGCGGTGCGGGCGCAGGGCTTCGACGAGCGGCGGGTGTTCTGGGCGCCGGTCGACGACAGCGAGCCCGAGGCCGCGGCCRCGCAGGCGGCGCAGGCGATGCGCGAGCGGCTCGCGCCGTACCGCCGGATCGCGCTGGTGGCGATGAGCGACCGCATGGCGCTCGCGGCGCGCAGCGTGATCGTCGACTGGCCCGGCACCACGCTGGTGGCGGCGGTCGGCTTCGACGACATCGCGGCGGCCCGCGCGGCCGGGCTGACGACGATCCGGCAGAACGCGGTCGTGAAGGGCGAGACGGCGGTGCGCATCGTGCTCGACGGGGAGGATTCGGTGCTGCTGCCGCTGGAGTTGATCGTTCGCGATACGTAGTCCGTTTGGCAACTGTCCGCGGCGTGGCGGAACCGTCGACGCGGCGATGGCACTCACCCTCGTTGTCAACGAGGCGGGAGTGCCATCGAAGGCGGCGCTGATGTGGCTGATCGGTACCCACTTGACGGAAGGCAGGAAGGGCGCGCTGATCGCACTGATCAACAAGTTCGAAGTTCCGTTTGTTGGCGTTCGAGTACGAACAAGTCAGTCCGTCGGAATTCTCATTGCACTGTTCAACGCGTGTCCATCCTTGCGTGGTCTCGGCCTGATCAAGGCGCATCTCCATGTAGACGAAGCGCAAGAGCTTGCATCGTCCCTGGCGGGTTGCAGGCAAGTGGCCATGCTGGAGGTTGTTGTCTTGCGAGATCTCGCCCAAGGCCTGGCGGATCATCGCCGACAGACTTCCCGACATGCACGGGCTGGAGTGCCTGCATGTTCAAGCCAAGGTGGGGCCATGGTTGCCGGGTTTGAGCGAAGGCATTGCCCGCAGTTTGTCGCTGACTTCACTCGAGCTCTCCTTGTCGGGCCTCGAGAGGGGGGCGCGGCATTGTTGGGCGAGGCCCTGCGGGGCAATCGCTCTCTGACAAGCCTGGCGTTCGATGTGAAGGCGGGCTGCGACGTGGCCGAATCCTTCATGAAGGGGCTCGTCGAGCCCGCTGAGTACCACCGCGAACACGATCCATTGCCTCGGCTGGCCAAGCTCAGGCTGGTGGCTCATCCGCCCACGAGGAACGAGGCGCAGCAGTTTGTCGCCGAGATGTCATTCAGCGGGGCGTTTTGTGATCTTCTGGTCCGGCAGATCAAGGCCAGAAGCGCATTGGGCTTCGTCCGCATCGAGCCGGGCATCTTCATCGGCAAGCGCCGAGTGGGTGTCCTCGGGAAAGCGCTGCGCAAGTATCAGAGTCTGGCGGCTTCGTCCGTTGCGTTGAAGGCGGCGGCGAAGGCGCTGTTGTCCAGCATTCCGGTGCTGGGCGGATCGTTGCCCCGGGACATCGTTCGCCAGATCGTGCCGCGGATGATGGGCGACGACGGTTCGTTGCGGCAACGGTGGGCTCGCCATGGTTGGATCCAGGTGAACCGGGTTGCATACAAGGCTGCCGTCAAGGTGCGCAGCAAGGAGTGCGTGGATTCGCTCGTGACGCCCAAGGGAAAGGTCCAACATCCTGTGGTTTCCACAGACGACCTCATGAGACTGGAGTTGTCCGGGATTCCGCTGCATGACCGAGACCGTGCTCGCTTGAGCAAAGCATTCTCCCCGTCGATGGAGGGCAAGTACACCCGACGAGCGGCGAACGCGTTCATCGTCGAGCACATGGCATTGGCAAAGCACCTCCTGAAGCACCGCAACCCCGATGGCGCGTTGTTCGCCCTGCAAGCCTTGCAACGGGTTGCCAAGGCGTACCAGCTTGAAGAGCCGCTTGGGTTGGGAATTCTGAGGGCTCGCATTGCGCTGAAACGATGAGGTGAGCGGGTCCGGCGCGGTCACGAATCGGCGCTGCCGCTGGAGCCGGAACGAAACGGCGTGCGGGCGTCACTCAGCCCACTCTTGCACTTCGGGACAGTTCATGGACGGCCTACGAAACCGCAGCCACGGCACGAGCAGTCGGCAACGTTTGCCCCAGTCGACGCAGGACTTGTCGATGTCGCAAATGCTGGAAGCGGCGGGCGAAACCGTCCCCGATGGTCTGCACGATGCGATCCAGGCCCTGGATCAAGGGACGGGGTGGAACCAGTCGAAGAAGGCGGAGGAATGGGTCGTGAATGCGTGCCTGCGGGCGCAGCGATCCCCTCTGCTGGCGGGGAAGATCAACCAACATGGTGTCGAGCGCCTGACCGGCATCCGTCAAGGCGTGGGGAGCGTCGCTGAGCTGTTGCAGGAATGTCCGTCCCTCGCTCATATCGAGTTCTTCAGCGCTGCGATCAGTGACGACGAAGCGTTGGCCCTGGTGTCGGCGCTTGGACGTCGCTCAGGTGTCGTGAGCCTGGCCTTCCGCCAGTGCGAGATGTCGAACGTCGCACTGTCCGCTTTGGCCGACGGGCTTCCAGAGATGCACCACTTGCAAACCTTGCGCATCGAAGCGCGCAGCGGAACGTGGTTGGGCACGCTGGGTCACTGCATGGCAGCCCACACGACATTGACTTCGCTCGTCCTCCAGATCCTGAACCTGGGCGCACGCGGGGCATTGGAGCTCGGCAAGAGTTTGCGGGGCAGCCGCACGCTGACAATGCTGGAGGTCCACGTGACGTCCTCCAATGCGCTCACGTCCTTGCTGAAAGGGCTTGCGTCCACAGAAGAATCTGACATCGATGACGGGTCGTTTCGCGTGGTTGAACAACCCTCTGCATTGCCTTGCCTGTCCCGCCTCGATCTGCGTTCCCATGCCCGGTTGGACGGCGCGTTCTGCGATGCATTGAGTGAATGCATCGGAACTCGCAAGGCGCTCGCGAGCATCCGCATTCGGCCCGGTGTGGAGGCGCTCGATGAGCCGATCGCCAGACTCTGCACGGCCATCGAGAACAGCGACGTGAAGATCGACTTCGACGCCGGCACGATGCCGGAGCCGCTGGCGGGGCTGGCGAAGTTTCGCCCCTATCAGCAACTGATTCTTCCTGCAGACACACCGGTCGTGATTGCACGCCAGCTGCTGAAGAGCTTGCCGGGCTGGCGCACTTTGCCCGGTGAGTTGAAGGAGAAGATCGAAGGCCATCTGTTCGGCAATGGCTCGCTGCGCGAACTCTGGCCCCTGCTCGGTCTGTTGAGCCTCGGCAAGGAAGTGTGCAGATTTGTGATGGGCATCCGCGGTGCCATTGACTGCAAGCGGTTCTCCGCACCGATGGGGCGCCTAGACCTGCCCTATGAGCCTGATCTCGACGCCTTCATGCAGTTCTGGCGCCTGCAGCTTTCCGGATTCGAGCTTGGCGATTCCGATGCACTGGTGCTGCCGGAGTGGCAGCTGACGTCGATGAAATCGTCCGGGTTGTCACGTGACCAGCTTGGGTTTCGCCGCAAGCTGAATGAAGTCGGAGAGCAGTTCGTTGGCGAGCAGCTGGGATGGGTCAGTCGGTGGATCGACGAGGGAAATGACGATGCAGCCGCCTTCGCGCTGAACTCCCTGCAGCGATTGGCACGGGAGCACGGCTTTGACCACGAGGGCAAGGCGGGCGAACTGCACAAGCGGCTGGTGCTCGGCGAGGTGCGCGGCCATCGGCGGATGGCCTGTGCCCATCTCGCCAAGTGGATGTTCCTGGGCACGTTGGTCCTGGCCGTCGCCGCTCACTTCTTCGATGTGGTCATGCGCAAGCTGTTCGATCAGGACAGCGCCTATGGAATCGGGGCGCCCATGACGCTCGATGAATCATTCGCTCAACGGCGCTTCGCCGCCAGTTGCATAACGTGGCCGCTCGTGGCGGTCTGGCTCCTGTTCATGCTCAAGGTCGAGTGGGTCGACGCGGTCACGCGCAAGCTCGGGCTGCCGAAGGTGTGAGGGTTTTGCCGACCCGGGATTGAGGGTAAACCCTCTCTTTCTCGATTCAGTTGCCCGCATAAAGTGGCGCCCAACCTGCAGAAGCATCGTATTTGTAGTCAAACTACAACGCTCATGCGGTAGTCCTGAATCCGATCCGCATGACCGACCTCGCCACCGCACCGCGCCACGCACCCGCTGCATCCTCCCCTTCCGCCCGTCGGCCGGCGGCCGACCGCGCCGCCTGGTGGCGGGGTGCGGTGATCTACCAGATCTACCCGCGCAGCTTCGCCGACCACAACGGTGACGGCGTCGGCGACATCGCCGGCATCATCGACCGGCTGCCCTACGTCGCGAGCCTGGGCGTCGACGCGATCTGGGTCTCGCCGTTCTTCCGCTCGCCGATGAAGGACTTCGGCTACGACATCGCCGACTACCGCGATGTCGACCCGCTGTTCGGCACGCTGGCCGATTTCGACCGCCTGATCGCCCGCACCCACGAGCTCGGCCTGAAGCTGATGATCGACCAGGTGCTGTCGCACACCTCCGACCAGCACGACTGGTTCCGCGAGAGCCGCGCGAGCCGCGGCAACCCGAAGGCCGACTGGTATGTGTGGGCCGATCCGCGGCCCGACGGCACGCCGCCCAACAACTGGCTCAGCGTGTTCGGCGGTTCGGCCTGGCAGTGGGATTCGCGCCGGCGCCAGTACTACCTGCACAACTTCCTCGCGAGCCAGCCCGACCTGAACTTCCACTGCCCCGAGGTGCAGGACCAGGTGCTGGCCGACATCCGCTTCTGGCTCGAGCGCGGCGTCGACGGCTTCCGCTTCGATGCCTGCATCTTCCACTTCCACGACCGGCTGCTGCGCGACAACCCGCCGGCCGAATCGCGCGACACCCGCAGCGTCGGCGAGAGCAACCCGTACGGCATGCAGCGCCACCTGCACGACAAGACGCAGCCGGAGAACCTCGCGTTCCTGCAGCGCGTGCGGCGGCTGCTCGACGAGCACGGCGCGGCAAGCGTCGGCGAGATCGGCGACGACGATTCGCTGAAGACGATGGCCGACTACACCCGTGGCGGCGACAAGCTGCACATGGCCTACAGCTTCAACCTGCTGACCGCCGAGCGCAGCGCCGCCTACATCCGCCAGCAGGTCGAAGACCTCGAGGCACAGATGCACGATGGCTGGGCCAGCTGGTCGTTCGGCAACCACGACGTGCCGCGCGTGCTGACGCGCTGGGGCGGCCCGGGCGCCGACCTGGCCTACGCGAAGGTCGCGACTGCCATGCTGGTGAGCCTGCGCGGCAGCGTCTGCTGGTGGCAGGGCGACGAGCTCGGGCTGACCGAGGCCGAGATCCCGTTCGAGCAGGTGCAGGACCCGTACGGCCTCGCGTTCTGGCCAGAGTTCAAGGGCCGCGACGGCTGCCGCACGCCGATGCCGTGGGTGCATTCGCAGCCGCACGCCGGCTTCAGCCAGGGCCGCGCGGTGCAGCCGTGGCTGCCGGTGCCGGCCGAGCACGCGGCGCGCGCGGTCGACGTCAACGAGCGCGATCCCGCCTYGCCGCTGAACTTCATGCGCCGGCTGCTGGCCTGGCGCCGGCAGCAGCCGGCGCTGGTCAGCGGCGACATCCGCTTCATCGATGCGCCGGAGCCGGTGCTGGCATTCGTTCGCTCGCCGGAGGCGGGCGTCAATGGGGCCTCGCTGCTGTGCGTGTTCAACCTCGGGAGCGAGCCGCTCACGGTGGATCTCGACGCGCCGGCGACGACGGTCGTCGCGGCGCAGCTCGATGCGGCGCTGCAGGGGGCGCGCAGCGGGCGGCGTTTCACACTGCCGGCGCACGGCTTGTACTTCGGCGAACTGGCCTGATCGCGAACGCAGCATGGCTCACCTGCAACTGAAGTCGCTGCGCAAGGCGTTCGACGRCGTCGTCATCCTGCACGGCGTGGACCTCGAGGTCCGCGATGGMGAGTTCCTGGTGTTCGTCGGCCCGTCGGGCTGCGGCAAGTCGACGCTGCTGCGCTGCATCGCCGGCCTCGAAGACATCACCGCGGGCGAGCTGTACATCGGCGGCGMACTCGTCAACGACGTGCCGCCGGCCAAACGCGGCATCGCGATGGTGTTCCAGAGCTACGCGCTGTACCCGCACATGACGGTCGCCGAGAACATGGCCTTCGGGCTGCGGCTGGCCGGCTATTCSAAGGACGAGATGCGCGCGGCCGTGAGCCGCGCGGCGCAGGTGCTGCAGATCGAGCACCTGCTGGAGCGCAAGCCCAAGGCCTTGTCCGGCGGCCAGCGCCAGCGCGTGGCCATCGGCCGYGCGATCGTGCGCAAGCCSGGCGTGTTCCTGTTCGACGARCCGCTGTCGAACCTGGATGCSGCRCTGCGCGTGCAGATGCGCGTGGARCTCTCGCGCCTGCACCAGGAACTGAAGACCACGATGGTCTACGTGACGCACGACCAGGTGGAGGCGATGACGCTGGCGCATCGCATCGTCGTGCTCAACGCGGGCCGCATCGAACAGGTGGGCACGCCGATGGAGCTGTACCACCGGCCGGTGAACCGCTTCGTCGCCGGCTTCATCGGCTCGCCGAAGATGAACTTCATCGAAGGCAAGTTGCTGGGTGCGGACGACGGCCTGGCCCGCATCGCGCTGGCCGACGGCTCGACCGTGACGGTGCAGGCCGACACCGCATCACTGGCCGCCGGTGCCACGGTCACCGTGGGCCTGCGCCCCGAGCACGTCGACGCTGCCAGCACGCCCACCCCCCCGCAGGCGATGCGCGCGCACGTGCAACTGGCCGAGCACCTGGGCGACATCACCTACCTGCACGTGACCTTGACCGGCCTGGATTCGTCAACGAGAAGCGAGGCGATGACGATCCGCACCGCGCCGGAGAACCCGCTGAAGACGGGCGACACCGCGTATTTGAGTTTCCCGCCGCAGCGCGGCTTCCTGTTCGACGAGCAGGGGCGCACGCTCTTTTCATCACCACAACACACACCACCCGGAGACACACGATGAACACCAAGCGACATCACCTGAAGCTGCTCGCCGGCGCCGCGATCCTGGCGCTGGCCGGCACTGCCCTGCCTTTGGTCAGCCACGCCGCCGAGCCCGGCAAGCTGCTGATCTGGATCAACGGCGACAAGGGCTACAACGGCCTGGCCAAGGTGGGCGAGGAGTTCACCGCCAAGACGGGGGTGCAGGTGGTGGTGGAGCACCCGGAGGACGCGCCGAACAAGTTCCAGCAGGCGGCCGCGGCCGGCAAGGGCCCGGACATCTGGATCTGGCCGCACGACCGCATCGGCGAGTGGATCGCCGGCGGGCTGCTGCAGCCGGTTGCGCCGAGCAAGAAGGTGCTGGCCGACCTGGACCCGCTGGCCGTCAAGGCGTTCGCGGTGGGCGGCAAGCAATGGGGCTACCCGATGTCGATCGAGGCGGTCTCGCTGGTCTACAACAAGGCGCTGGTGCCGACCCCGCCGAAGACCTTCGACGAGGTGATCGCGCTCGACAAGAAGCTCTCGGCCTCCGGCAAGAAGGCGATCCTCTGGGACTACAACAACACCTACTTCACGTGGCCGCTGCTGGCCGCCGGTGGCGGCTACCCGTTCAAGCTGAAGGCCGACGGCAACTTCGACCCGGCCGACACCGGCGTCAACAACGCCGGYGCSYTGAAGGGCGCGGAGCTGCTGAGCAAGCTCGTGAAGGACGGCGTGATGACCAAGGGTGCCGGCTACGCCGAGATGGARGCGGGCATGGCGCAGGGCAAGGTCGCGATGATGATCAACGGCCCGTGGTCGTGGGACAACCTCAAGAAGGCCAACATCGACTTCGGTGTCGCCAAGATCCCGAGCGTCAACGGCAAGAAGGCCGCGCCCTTCGTCGGCGTGCTGGGCGCGATGATCTCCAAGGCCTCGCCGAACCGCGACGTGGCGGTGGAGTTCATCGAGAACTTCATGCTCGCGCCGAAGGGSCTGAAGACGATCAACGACGACGTGCCGCTGGGGACGCCGGCGAGCAAGGCGCTGTTCGCCGAGCTGAAGAGCAACGCGAACATCCAGGCGACGATGGCCAGCGCSCAGGACGGCGCGCCGATGCCCAACAACCCGGAGATGGGGCGCTTCTGGTCGTCGATGGAGTCGGCGCTGAAGAACATGACCGAGGGCCGCCAGCAGCCGAAGGAGGCGCTGGACGCCGCGGCCAAGCGGATCACGGCCAAGTAATCCACGCAGGCACCCGAAGACGATGAAGTACCGGCTGCGCCCCGGCCCGGCCCTGCTCGCGCTCGTGCTGGTCGCGGCGCTGTACGTGGTCGCGATGGTCTACGCGGCCGGSCAGACGCTCTTGGCCGGCACGATGCTCGCGATCACCGCGCTCGCGCTGTGGGTCTACAGCKCGGCGAAGACCTACGCCTGGCGCTACCTGTTCCCCGGCATCGCCGCGGCGCTGGTCTTYGTCGTCTTCCCGATGGTCTACACGATGGCCATCGGGTTCACCAACTACAGCTCGCGCAACCTGCTGGAGTTCCCGCGGGCGACGCAGTACTTCCTGGACGAGACCTTCCACGGCGGCGAGGGCGCGAGCTAYGCGTTCACGCTGCATGAGGACGGGCCGGAGTTCCGCTTGCGGCTGGAAGACGCGGACAGCGGCAAGGCGTGGGTCAGCGGCCGGCTCGCGCTKGCRACSACCACGCCGCKGGARRTSAAGCTSSMGCCGCAAGACCCGGCGCAGGCCCCGCTGGCCGAGCCGGCGCCACTCAAGACCGTGATCGSCMRGCAGAAGMACCTGCAGGCGCTGACCCTGCGCCTTCCCGACAGCGACCTCAAGCTCGTGATGACCGGCCTGCGCCAGTTCGGCGCCGTGCAGCCGCTGTACAARCGCARCSCCGACGGCTCGCTCGTGAACCAGCAGACGAACGCCGTGCTGCGCCCGAACATGACCAGCGGCTTCTACGAGACCGAGGCCGGCGAGCGCCTGCAGCCCGGCTTCCAGGTCGGCGTGGGTTTTGCCAACTACCAGCGCATCTTCACCGACGCCGCGTTCCGCGAGCCCTTCGTGCGCATCTTCCTCTGGACGGTGGTGTTCTCCGCGCTCACCGTGTTCTTCGGTGCYGCGCTCGGCATGTTCCTGGCGGTTCTCTTCAACTGGGATGCGCTGCGCTTCAAGGGCCTGTACCGCACGCTGCTGTTCCTGCCGTATGCGGTGCCGGGGTTCATTTCCATCCTGGTGTTCAAGGGCCTGTTCAACAACAATTTCGGCGAGATCAACCTGATCCTCGATGCCCTGTTCGGCATCAAGCCCGCGTGGTTCTCGGACCCGCTGCTGGCCAAGGTGATGCTGCTGATCGTCAACGTGTGGCTGGGCTACCCGTACATGATGGTGATCTGCTCGGGGCTGATCAAGGCGATCCCGGCCGACCTGTACGAGGCCTCGGCGGTGGCCGGGGCCGGGCCRTTCACCAATTTCTGGCGCATCACGCTGCCGTTGATCCTGAAGCCGCTGACGCCGCTGCTGATCTCGGCCTTCGCGTTCAACTTCAACAACTTCGTGCTGATCAGCCTGCTCACCGGCGGGCGGCCCGACTTCCTGGACACCAGCGTGCCGGCCGGCACCACCGACCTGCTGGTGAGCTACACCTACCGCATCGCGTTCCAGGATTCGGGCCAGCAGTTCGGGCTCGCGGCGGCGATCTCCACCGTCATCTTCGCGATGGTGGCGGTGATCTCGCTGGTGCAGATGCGCCTCACGAAGATCTCCAAGGACGAATCGAGGTAAACCAGATGGCCATCGTCCTCGACAAGAGCCACCGCTGGCGCGTGCTGGCCGCGCACGCGTTCCTGATCGCGCTCGTCGCGCTGGTGATCTTCCCGTTCCTGATGATCCTGTCGATCTCGCTGCGCCCGGGCAACTTCGCCGCCGGCAGCCTGATCCCCGAGACCATCAGCTTCGAGCACTGGAAGCTGGCGCTGGGGATCTCCTACACCGCGCCCGACGGGCGCCTCGTGAAGCCGGATTTCCCGGTGCTGCTGTGGCTGTGGAACTCGGTCAAGGTGGCCAGCCTGACCGCGGCGATCACGCTGACGCTGTCGACCACCGCCGCCTATGCCTTCGCGCGCATGCAGTTCCGCGGCAAGCGCATGGCGCTCGGCGGGCTGATGCTGATGCAGATGTTCCCGGCGGTGCTSGCGCTGGTGGCGATCTTCGCGATCTTCGACCGCATCGGCAGCGTGTTCCCGTTCTTCGGCATCGACAGCCACGCCTCGCTGCTGCTCGCGTACTCGGGCGGCATCGCGCTGCACGTGTGGACGATCAAGGGCTACTACGACACGATCCCCGTCGAGATCGAGGAGGCGGCCAAGGTGGATGGCGCAACGCCGTGGCAGGCCTTCCGGCTGGTGCTGCTGCCGATGGCGCTGCCGATCCTGATGGTGGTGTTCCTGCTCGCSTTCATCGGCGCGATCATCGAGTACCCGGTGGCGTCGATCCTGCTGCAYGAAGAGGCCAAGCTGACGCTGGCGGTGGGSTCSAAGCTGTTCCTGTACGACCAGAAGTACCTGTGGGGGGATTTCGCGGCCGCCGCCATCCTGTCGGGGCTGCCGATCACGGTGGTGTTCATCCTCGCGCAGAAGTGGATGATCTCGGGGCTGACCGCAGGAGGTATCAAGGGATGAGGTCCGTCGTCGCCCTGCTGTTGAGTTTGCTGTGGACCCTGCTGGCGGCCTGCACGACCCCCGCGCCTGCACCGAAGCCCCCTGCCCCGCCCGCGATCAGCGGCCCGGTCTCCGTCCCTGGTGCCTTCGCCGACAACGCCATCGTCTACTTCGCCGTCACCGACCGCTTCGCCAACGGCAACCCGGCCAACGACCATGCCTACGGCCGCCAGCGCGAGGCCGATCCGGCTGCCGATGTCGCCACCTTCCACGGCGGCGACCTGAAGGGCATCACGAACAAGCTGAACGAAGGCTGGTTCCGCGAGCTCGGCGTCAACGCGATCTGGATCACCGCGCCGTACGAGCAGATCCACGGCTGGGTGGTCGGCGGTGACAAGGCCTTCAAGCACTACGCCTACCACGGCTACTACGCGCTCGATTACACCGTGCTCGACCAGAACATCGGCACGCCCGACGAGCTGCGCGAGATGGTGAGCGCCGCGCACCGCCAGGGCATCCGCATCCTGTTCGACGTGGTGATGAACCACCCCGGCTACCTCGACCTGCAGACCGCCCGCGAGCTGAACCTCAAGGTGCTGTGGCCGGGCAGCGAGCGCGCGACGCTGCGCGACTACCACGGCTTCATCGACTACAACAGCTTCGCGTTCGCCGACTGGTGGGGCCGCCCGTGGGTGCGCGCCGGCCTGCCCGGCTACCTCGACGGCGGCCGCGACGACCTGACGATGCAGCTCGCCTACCTGCCCGACTTCCGCACCGAGAGCACCGAGCGCGTGAAGCTGCCCACCTTCCTGCGCACCAAGCCCGGCACGCGCGCCCGCGACCTGCCCGACGCGACCGTGCGCGACTACCTCGTGACCTGGCTCAGCGACTGGGTGCGCGAGTACGGCATCGACGGCTTCCGCGCCGACACCGTCAAGCACGTCGAGCCGGCGGCCTGGGCGGCGCTGAAACGATCGGCCACCGCCGCGCTCGCCGACTGGAAGGCCCGCCACCCGGCCGACAAGATCGACGACCAGCCGTTCTGGATGGTCGGCGAATCCTGGGGCCAGGGGCCGGAGCGCAGCCCGCTGGCCGATGCCGGCTTCGATGCGCTGATCAACTTCGAATTCCAGGACCTGGCACCGCAGTTCGCGCAGCCCGACGCGCTGTACAGCCGCTATGCCTCGCTGCTCGCCGGCCGGCCCGGCTGGAACGCGCTGAGCTACGTCTCGTCGCACGACACGCGGCTGTTCGATCGCAGCCGCCTCGCGCTGGCCGGTGCCGCGCTGTTGCTCGCCCCCGGCGCCGTGCAGATCTTCTACGGCGACGAAACCGCGCGCCCGCCCGGCCCGGCACCGGCCTCCGACCCGCAGCAGGCCACCCGCTCCGACATGAACTGGGCCACGCCCGACACCGCGCAGCTCGCGCACTGGCGCCGCCTGGGCAGCTTCCGCGCACGCCATGTCGCGCTGGCACGCGGCGTGCATCGGCAACTGTCGGCCAGCCCCTATGTCTTCAGCCGCGTCGATGCGCAGACCGGCGATGCGGTCGTCGTCGCGATGGCGGTCGACGGCACCGTCACGCTGCCGCTGGGCGCCACCTTCGGCAACGGCGAGGCGCTGCGCGACGCGTACAGCGGCCAGCGCGTCGAAGTGCTCGATGGCCGGGTCACCCTCGCCGCCACCGGCTACGTCCTGCTCGAACGCGCCCCCGCGGCCACGCTGGCCGCCTCCCCCCTCCCATCCCCTTTCGCTGGTGTTGCCCCCCGTCCATGACCATCGACCTCAGCTCCCGCTCGACGCCCTTCACCGACCTGCGGCTGCTGGCCGACATCGGCGCGACCTACGCCCGCTTCTGCATCGAGCCGGCAGCGGGCCAGTTCGAGCACGTGGCGGTGCTGCCGTGCAGCGAACATGCCGGCATCACCGAGGTGATCCAGGCCTACCTCGCGACGGTGCCGGAGCTCACGCCGCGCCATGGCGCCGTGTCGATCGCCAACCCGATCCAGGGCGACCAGGTGCGCATGACCAACCGCGACTGGGCGTTCTCCATCAAGGAGGTGCAGCAGCAGCTGAAGCTGTCGACGCTGCTGGTCGTCAACAACTTCACGGCGCTGGCGATGGCGATTCCCGGCGTCGGCCCGCACGGCCGGCTGAAGGTGGGCGGCGGCGCGCCGCAGGCCAACGGCGTGATCGGGCTGCTCGGGCCGGGCACCGGGCTCGGCGTGTCGGGGTTGATCCCGTCCGGCGACCGCTGGACCACGCTCGCCACCGAGGGCGGCCACGTCAACTTCGCGCCCAGCGACGAGCGCGAGATGCGCGTGCTGCAGCACGCCTGGAAGAGCATGTCGCGGGTGTCGGCCGAGCGGCTGATCTCGGGGCCGGGCATCGAGCTGATCCACCAGGCCCTGCACCCGGCGCCGGGCGGCGGGCGCGAGCTGACGACCGCCGAGATCGTGCAGCGCGCGCTGCAGCACGACGCCGCCTGCCTGGAGACGCTGGAGGTGTTCAGCGGGATGCTGGGCTCGATGGCCTCGGACGTGGCGCTGACGCTCGGCGCCACCGGCGGCATGTACGTCGGCGGCGGCATCGTGCCGCGGCTCGGGCCGCTCTTCGCGCAGGCCGTCTTCCGCGAGCGCTTCGAGGCCAAGGGCCGCATGAGCGACTACGTGGCGCGCATCCCGACCTACCTGCTGACGGCCGAGAACCTGGCGTTCCAGGGCGTCTCGACGCTGCTGTCCGACCACGTGCCCGACGCCGACGGCAGCCACCCGCTGCTCGAACGCGTGCGCGCCTCGGTGACGACGCTGTCGCCGGCCGAGCGGCGTGTCGCGAACTTCGTGCTCGACAACCCACGCACCGCGCTGAACGACCCGATCGCGCTGATCGCACAAGGCGCCGAGGTGAGCCAGCCGACGGTGATCCGCTTCTGCCGCTCGCTCGGTTTCCAGGGGCTGGCGGATTTCAAGCTGAAGCTCGGCTCGGGGCTGACCGGGACGCTGCCGGTGCAGCGCACGCAGGTGCGCCGCCAGGACGGCACCGCCGACCTGTGCGCCAAGGTGCTGGACAACACGATCTCGGCCATCGTGCAGTTCCGCGAGGCCTTGAACGTGGACGCGGTGGACCGCGCGATCTCGCTGCTGCGCGAGGCGCGTCGCGTCGAGTTCTACGCGATGGGCAACTCGGCGATCGTCGCGCTGGATGCGCAGCACAAGCTGTTCCGCTTCCGGATCTCGTCGGTCGCGCACACCGATCCGTCGATGCATTCGATGGCGGCCGAGTTGCTCGGGTCGAGCGACGTGGCGGTGTTCATCTCCAGCTCCGGGCAGCCGCCGGAGCTGTCGCGCGCGGCCGGGCTCGCGATGGAACGCGGCGCGAAGGTGATCGCGATCACCGCCAGCCAGTCGCCGCTCGCGCGCAAGTCGACGGTGTGCATCCCGGTCGAGCACAGCGAGGACGCGAGCACCTTCGTCTCGATGATCTCGCGCATCCTGCACCTGCTGGTGGTCGACATGATGTCGGTCGGCGTCGCGGTGCGGCGGCTGCCGGCGGCGAGCACCGGCAGCGAGGCCGGCACCGCCGACGGCCAGCAGCAGCCGGCACCGGGGGTGCTGATCTCGCACGTGGCCTGACACGGCCGGCGCGAAGTCAAGCCCCTGCGATTCAAATTCCCAATCGGCGCGCATCACAAAAGAAATCGCCGCCCTCCCCCACGCTGGCAATACTCGGCGCGACAAGGGAGACAACGATGACACTGCGCGAACTGCGCTACCTGGTGGCGCTCGCCGAGCACCGCCATTTCGGACACGCGGCCGAGGCCTGCCATGTGACACAACCCACGCTCAGCACCCAGCTGCGCAAGCTCGAGGACTACCTCGGGCTCGCGCTGCTCGATCGCAGCGGCAAGCAGCCGTCGCTGACGCCGATCGGCGAGCTGGTGGTGGAGCGGGCGCGCCGCCTGCTGGCCGAGGCCGACCAGATCCTCGAGCTGAAGAACCTGCGCAGCGGCCCGCTGCAAGGCGCCCTCAACATCGGGCTGATCCCGACGCTCGCCCCCTACTACCTGCCCTGGCTGCTGCCGCTGGTGCGCCAGCGCTACCCGAAGCTGCGGCTGGTGGTGCACGAGGAGATGACGCGCCACCTGGCCGACAAGCTGGCCGACCAGTTGCTCGACGTGGCCATCGTCGCGCTGCCCGGCCCGATGCCGCAGCCCGGCTTCGTCGAGCAGGCGCTGTTCGATGAGCCCTTCTTCGTCGCCGCGCCGCCGCACCACGAGATCGCATCCCACGACGCCGTGCCGCTGGCCGTGCTGGCCGAGCTGAAGCTGCTGCTGCTGACCGACGGGCACTGCCTGCGCGGCCATGCGCTGGAAGCCTGCGGCCAGCATGAGTCGACGCAGGACGACGGCTGCGACTTCCGCGCCAGCAGCCTGGAGACCTTGCGGCAGCTGGTGGCGGCCGGCATGGGCTGCACGCTGATGCCCGCCCTCTCGGTGCGGCGCCGCGGCGACAGCGGCCTGGTGGTGCGGCCGCTGGCGCAAGGGCAATCACGGCGCATCGGCATGGTCTGGCGCGCGGGCCATCCACGCGCCACCGACCTGCAGCTGCTGGCCGATGTGTTGGCAGACGACCTGCCCGAGGGCGTGAGACCGTTGCGCCGCACGCTGGCCACGGCGGCCTGATTGACGCTGTGAATCGAACCCGCTGAAGTTCTCAACTTCCCGCGGAGGGGCCGGCTTCATAAGCTCCACGCACATCGACTTCAGTGGAGCAGAACATGAACAGTCAACTTCGTCGCGGCGCCCTGCCGCTGCTGCTGGCCGTGGCCGCCATCGCCACCACAGCCGCGCAGGCGCAGACATCGCCCCCCACGCTGACCCGCGACAACGGCGCGCCGGTCGGCGACAACCAGAACTCGCAGACCGCCGGCCCCAACGGGCCGGTGCTGCTGCAGGACGTGCAGCTGATCCAGAAGCTGCAGCGCTTCGACCGCGAGCGCATCCCCGAGCGCGTGGTGCATGCGCGCGGCACCGGTGCGCACGGCGAGTTCGTCGCGAGCGCCGATCTGTCGGCCGTCACCCGCATGAAGCTGTTCACGCCCGGCACGCGCACGCCGGTGTTCGTGCGCTTCTCGACGGTGATCCACGGCAACCACTCGCCCGAGACGCTGCGCGACCCGCGCGGCTTCGCGACCAAGTTCTACAGCAGCGAAGGCAACTGGGACCTGGTCGGCAACAACCTGCCGGTGTTCTTCATCCGCGATGCGATCAAGTTCCCGGACATGGTGCACAGCCTGAAGCCGAGCCCCGACACCAACGTGCAGGACCCGAACCGCTTCTTCGACTTCTTCTCGCAGCAGCCGGAATCGACGCACATGCTGACGCGGCTGTACTCCGACCTCGGCACGCCGGCCAGCTACCGGAACATGGACGGCAACAGCGTGCACGCCTACAAGTTCGTCAATGCGCAGGGCCAGTACACCTACGTGAAGTTCCACTGGAAGACGCTGCAGGGCGAGAAGAACCTGAGTGGCGCCGAGGCCGCGGCGCTGCAGGGCCGCAACTTCAACCATGCGAGCGAGGACCTGATCAACGCGATCACCAGCGGCAACTTCCCGAAGTGGGACCTGTACGTGCAGCTGCTGAAACCCGAGCAGCTCGACGGCTTCGACTTCAACGCGCTGGACGCGACCAAGGTGTGGACCGGCGTGCCCGAGACCAAGGTCGGCACGATGACGCTGAACCGCAACCCGGCCAACATCTTCCAGGAGACCGAGCAGAGCGCGTTCGCGCCGGGCAACCTGGTGCCGGGCATCGAAGCTTCGGAAGACCGGCTGCTGCAGGGGCGGCTGTTCAGCTACAACGACACGCAGTTCCACCGCGTCGGCACCAACGTGCAGCAGTTGCCGATCAATGCGCCGAAGGTGGTGGTGGCCGACAACAACCAGGACGGCAACGCGAATGCCGGGGCGCGCACGGGTCTTGTCAACTACGAGCCGTCGCGGCTGCGGCCGTTGCCGGCCGACGCGGCCTACAAGTCGAGCAGCCTGCCGCTGGCCGGTGGCACGCAGCAGGCGCGCATCGCGAAGACGCTGAACTTCCGGCAGGCCGGCGAGTTCTGGCGCTCGCTGTCGAAGAAGGAGCAATCGAGCCTGATCGCCAACCTGGCCGGCGACCTGGGCCGGGTCGACAACGACGCGGTGAAGTACGCGATGCTGTCGCACTTCTACAAGGCGGACAGCGGCTACGGCAGCGAGATCGCGAAGGCGGTGAAGGCGGACGTGGGACGGGTGCAGCAGGCGGCGGCTGCGCTGCAGGACTGAGCGGGTTTCGCCCCACCGGCGCCGGCTTCGCAAACCGGCGCGTGGCGGACGGGTCGTTCCCGGATGCTGCTTCGGTGYGCCAACGGTGGCGCCCGAGCACAAGGAACGACGATGAACGACGCGGTGGTGATCGGTGGCGGCCCGGCCGGTGCGGCCTGTGCCTTGTGGCTGCACCAGCTGGGGATGGACGTRCTGCTGCTGGAGGCGGGCTCGGCGGTCGGCGGGCTGCAGTTGAACAGCCCGTACACCAACCGCTGGATCCCCGGGCTGCAGGGCAGGACGGGCCAGCAGGTGGCCGCGCAGCTGCAGGATCACCTGGAGTCGGCGAACGTGCCGCACAGCCTTGGCTTCTGGGTCACTGGCATCCGCCCGCGCGCGAGCGGGCTGGGCTGGGAGGTGTCGGGGCGCGGCGCGGTTCATCGGGCGCGCAATGTCGTGATCGCGACCGGATCGAAACCGCGCCGCGGCGGCTTCGTGCCGTCGGACACGGTGGGCATCGGGCCCGGCGTGGCGATGGAGCGGATCGCCGTGGCCGGCAAGCGGGTGGCGATTCTCGGCGGCGGCGACAACGCATTCGACCAGGCCGTCTTCGCCCAGCGGCGTGGCGCGGCCAGCGTCGAGATCTTCTGCCGGCGCCCGCCGCGTGCGCAGGCGTTGCTGCTGAAACAGGTGGCGCCGGAGTGCGTGCACGTCGGGCCGTTCGAGGCGAGCCAGTCGGCGATGACGGTCGACGGACAGGTGTTCGACGTGATCGGCGTGCAGTACGGCTTCGAGGCCAGCATTCCGGCGGKGCTGAGGCTCGCGCTGGACGACGGCTGCATCGAGGTCGACCGCCACGGGGCGGTRCCGGGCCTGCCCGGCTTGTATGCGGCCGGCGAGGTGACGAATTTTCTGCACCCCTGCGTCACGACCGCCTATGCCCACGGCGTGCAGGTGGCCAAGTCGATCCAGAACGCGTCAGCGCTCGAGCGGTGGGTTCAGCCGCGTGTCGATCGACAAGCGGGCTTGCGAGCGTTGGCGGTAGCGGCCTGAGGCACGTTGCAGTTCGAGATCAGTTGTAGACGCCGTGCTCGAAGCGCTCGAGGAACTCGGTGACGAGCTGGGCGCCTTGCAAGGTACGGAGCAATTCGACCGGGCGGGCGCCGTCCAGCCCCATGACGGGCGACGACATCCAGCGCTGCGCCTCCTCTTGCCCGCCGAACAGCTCGGCCGCCTTGGCCAGCGTTTCGGCGGACAGCAAGGTGTTGCTCGCCGGGTGGGCCGGCATCGCCTTCTTTGGTGTTTCGTGTTGACGCGGCAAGATCATGTCTCCTTCACGGTTCCTCAAGCTCGGACTGATGCTGAATGCCGTTTTCGTCGACACGGTAGCGCCATTTGACCTGCAGCAGGCAGCACTCGTTGCGGCAGTAGATGGTCAATCGCGATATTCAAATACCGGCTTTGCGAGTGCCGCCATGTAGAGGTCGCAGTTGCCTCTCAGCTCTTCTATGGTCTCGCCTGCAGGAACCGCGGGGGTCGCGCTGTACCCCTGGATTCTTCCGTCGTCATGGTAGTAAACCTTCGTAGATCGCCAACTCGGCGTCGCGATTCATCGACCTCCGCTTTGGCTCGGATCAATGAGCCCGTCGAATACTGCTTGACTGCCTCGGTGAGCGAGATCACCTGAAGCCCTTTTTTCCAAGAAGTCATCGTAAGTGTCGTCATAGTCCTGTTCCGATGGTTATGGGACGAGGGAAATGTCCGGGGTTGGCACCTGTCGTGCGCGCACCACCCTCGATTACAACTTCCTTTACGCCCTGCTCGCGTCCGAACGCTTTGGCCGCTGACAGCGCTTCCTTCAGTGTTCCATTCCCCTCAATGTGAGCGCCTCTCAAGATGAGTCGGTCTCCGTCCCTGATCACTTCCGCCATAACACGCGCTTCACCCTTGGCAACCGTGAAGGAGACGATTACGACATTGCCTTCCCTCTCGAGGATCTGAACCCCACTCTTTGCGACTATGGATGCTTCCTCGGCAACCGTCGCGGCGCGTCCTAGCCAAATCAGACCACCCTTGATCGTACCAACCGCCGCCCCTTCAGGTGGCAAGGCTTGCAGYGCATGCCCAAAGTCACTCTGGTTGAAATCGTCAAGCTTGTCCGCAACCCGAAGCAAGCCTTCTCCTACGGTGCGCGTGATCGACGATGTAACTCTGCCCGCCGCTCGATCAATATCGGCGTCACTGAGAACTGGACCGCCGGGTGCTCCGATCGCTGYTGCTGGCGCCACTGCGCCTTTTGCGGCTGTTGCTCCTTGCTGTTGATCGTCGGGCGACGTCTTCTCAGGCGTCGTCTTGACCGTCGATTGCGGCGTCGCCGAAGGGCTGGCCAACCGGCTCGGAACGGTGACGCCGTGGCATTTCGGGCGGCAGATGCTGGTCGGATCCCACGTCTTGCTCGCCTGCAGATCCGCCCAGCCACTCGGGTCCGTCCTCGCCAGCGGATCGTTGCGCACGTAGCTGTAGCGGTTGTAGGCCTGCAGGTCCGACGGGTCGCTGACGAGCTGGTCTGTCGACAGGAAGCGGCCGATGGTGGCGTCGTACAAGCGCCCATTCATGTGCGTCAGCCCGATGTCGTCGAGCTGCTCATGGCCGGTGAAGCCGCGGTCGGTGCCGCTGTTGACGGCCTGGCTCCAGTCAATGACGAGCGTGCCAGCCGCGTCGTAGTTGCCGTTGGCGAAGCGCCGCTTGCCGAACGGGTCGTACGCGTCGCGGGCCGTCACGTCGCCGTTGTGGTCCGTCGTCGCTGCAATGCTTCCCAGATGGTCCTTGTGCCAGTACTCCAGTTTCACTGCGCTCAGGCTCGACTGCACGGGCGGTGCGGTCTGCGTGGCGCCGAGTGCTGGCATCGCTCCAGTGGTGACCAGCACACCGAGGCTCTGGCCACCGGCGCTCAGGTAGTGGCGGTTGCTCGTGACGGCCGGGTTCGCGGCGCTCGGGCTCGTCGGTGAGTTGACCTCGCTCTCGAAGGCCAGGCCACCGGTGTTGTCCGGGTGCAGGTACCACGTGGTTCGGGTGCCTGCGTTCGTGCCGCTCGGGATCGTTCGCACCTCGCGGATGCGCGCGTGGTCCTCGTCGTAGTTCCACACGTAGCTCGGGCCACCTGACGGCCCTTGCACGCCCGCTTGGCTGTCCGGCAAGTTGAAACCGGTGTAGGTGATCCCGCGGTACTTGCCTGAACTCGCGCTGGTGATGTTCCCGTTGGCATCGAAGCCGTAGGTGTTGGCTGCGGCGCCTTCGATCGATTGAACGGCGTGAGGTCGAACGGAGGTGGCCCCCTGCGCGCCATAGCTGTACAGCCCCACATCGCTCTTGTAGAGGATGCTGCCCAGCGCGTTGTATTGCAGGCTGACAGTTCGGACCAAACCACTGATCGCAGGAGCAGCCACCGTGTAGCGCTGCAGCCGCCCGAGCGCATCGTGCTCGAAGTTCTCGGTCACCGCGCCTGTGTTGCCATCCCCATTCGCATCGTTGCGGTTCGTCAGCCGCCCCAGGCTGTCCCACACGTAGCCGTGATTCAGCACGTCGGTGGCGTTGCCCTTGCCCGTCGTCAAGCTGCTCGCGCGGCCCGTCGCGGCTTCATGGCCCGACTTGCTCACCACCGCGTTGCTGTACGTCTGCTGCTCCAACCGGTCCCACGCGTTGTAGGCCTGCGCCTGCCACAGCACCGTGCCGGCCGGCAGCGTCGTGCTCGCACCCGGCGTGCCCTCTGGTGTGGCGGGCAACGGGTTCACCGTGACCGCCGTCGCCAGCGACACGCTGCCGAGGAACCCCTTCGGCGTGTAGCCGTAGTTCACCGTCAGCCCGGTCGGCCAGGTCTGCGTTGCCTGCCGGCCGTTCGCGTCATAGTTCAGCGCGCTCGCAAAACTCGGCCCGTTCGCCACCGTCGTGCGGTTGCTGATGAGCCGCCCCAGGCTGTCGTACACCCACTGCTGGCTCATGTCGGTGCTGGCGCTCGTCGCGCACAGCTTGCCGATGCCCATCGTGCAGTTGTCGTAGGTCCAGGTGCTCTGGTACTCCGGCTCGCTGCGCAGCGTCATCCGGCCGAGCACGTCGTACTGCATCGTCGTCTGCCCGCCACGCTGCGCCTGCAGCGGGTTCTGCTGCCGCACGGTCTGGCCGAGCGCGTCGTAGCGGTACTCGATCACCCCGGCGTCCGGGTCGGTCAGCTTGAGCTTGTTGCCCCGCACGTCATAGACGATCGGCACCGAGTTCTGCAGCGCATCCTTCGTCGCCACCAGGTTGCCGAACGCGTCGTGCTGGTGAACGATCTGCGCACCCAGCGGGTCGGTGATGCGGATCGTGCGACCTTCGACGCTGCTCTCCTCGCGGCGCGTGCGGCCCTGGTCGTCGGTGGTGCTGACCACCAGCGCGCCATAGGCCGTGCTCGACAACCGCGCCCTGCGGCTGCCGCGGGCGCCGAAGCTCACGCCCGGCTGGCTGCCCTGGTTGTCGGCGGTGTAGATCTTCAGCACCCGGCCCAGCACGTCGTACTCGGTGCGCGTGAGCCCCACGTCGGCGCTGCCCGCGCTCGTGGACGAACCGCTGTCCAGGAAGTACGGCTGCGTCTGCAGCAGCACCTGGCCCAGGTCGCCGTACTCGGTGTCGGTGACGATCAGCCGGTTCGTGCCGCCGGGTTGTGTTGCGCCGTCGAAGGCCTCGGTGACCTGCCTCAGCACCCGGCACGCATTGATGCGGGCGGGTGTTGCACTTCAGACTTGAGACCGCCTAGCCATTTAGGTCATAGCTATCAAGCCCCGGGAGATCATGAACCCGTTTGCGGAATAACAGCGGCGAACGGGTGCGCTACTGTTTGAGCGCCTGGATGGGGGTCTGATGGTCCAGGGCGCGCTGAGGGATGCGATGGTTGTACGTTTGCACGTAGGCCAGCAGCGTCGTTGCCAATTCGGCCCCGCTTTTGAATCGAGTTTGAGCAATGACATCGCCCACTCGCGCGTTGAAGCGCTCGACCATGCCGTTGGTCTGAGGGTGGCGCGGTGGACACAGCCGATGCTCGATGCCCAGGGCTTTGCAGCGCACGTCGAAGTGATGCCGCCCACTGGGCTGTCGGGCCTTGCTGGTGAAGCGATCGGTGAACTGCGAACCGTTGTCGGTCAGCACCTTCGTGATGGCCATCGGGGCGGCCTCATGCACGCGCTCCAGGAAGTTCACGGCGCTGGCCTCGCTCTGATCGTCGTAGATGCCCACGTGCACCCAGCGGGTGGCGCGATCGATGGCCACGAAGAGATAGCGGCGGTGGCTCTCATCGGGCATCTGTGGCAGGTACTTGATGTCGATGTGCACGAAGCCGGGTTCGTAGTCCTTGAAGGTCTTTGGCGGCTTGGTCGAAGCCTCATCCTGCGGGTTCAGTTCGGCGTGCAGCGCACGCAAATTGCCGACCTCGTGACGCACCAGGCAGCGGTTCAGCGCGGAGCGAGAAACGTCCGCATTGATGAACTCGCGCGTGATGACCAGCAGATCATCCAGCGGCAGCAACAGCATGCGGCGCAACTCGACCACCACAGCTTCCTGGGCGGCCGACAGCGTGGTGCTGAGCTTGTGCGGGCGATGGCTCAGATCAGCAGGCGCCTGCCGGCCCTTCCACTTGCGCACGGTGGCCTTGGTGATGTTG
>NZ_JBFUGW010000090.1:0-23027 GCF_056402735.1 Rhizobacter sp. P3_C12 | reverse complement strand
GACGCGCTCTCGCTCGACGCGCCGGCCGCGTTGCCACGCGAGCGCGCCAACCGGCTGCTCGTCGAGCGGCTGATCGCCAACCTGGTCGACAACGCGCTGAAGCACGGCCGCCCGCCGGTGCGGGTGCGCGTCGGCGGCTCGGCCGCGCAGGCCTGGATCACCGTCGACGATGCCGGCGACGGCATCCCCGCCGACGAAGCGGCACACCTGACCGACGCGTTCGCGCGCGGTGACGGCAGCCGCTCGCGGCCCGGCACCGGCCTCGGGCTCGCGATCGTGCGGCAGGTCGCGACACGGTTGGGCGGCGTGCTGGCCTTCGAGCGCGATGGCCCCGTGCACCGCGTGCGCGTCACGCTCGGCTGATGTTTCAATGCTGTCGCAAATCGTCGCGCAACGCGGTCGCCACGCCGCAGCCCACCGCGTTCAATGAACACCACAACTTTCCGAGGAGCCTGCCATGAACCATTCCTTCCGCCGCACCGCCCGCCTCCCGCTCGCCCTGCTGTGCGCCACCGCGCTGGCCGCCTGCGGCGGCGGGGGCAGCAACGACAGTGACGCAGCCGAGCAACTGAGCCTCGACACCGCCACCGGCTACAGCGCGAACGCGACGCTGGTCTCGGGCGACGCCGGCACGGTGCTCGACACCAGCGTGCTCGCGGCCCAGTCGGTGGTCGCCACGCAGGCCACGCTGGCGGCCGCCCATGAATCGGCGCAAGGCGTGTCGGCCCTGGCGGTCACCAACGCGACGGTCGACTGCGCCGGCGGCGGCACCGCGGTGCTCAGCATCGCCGGCGGCACGGCCGGCAGCCTGCTGAACGGGCAGCTCGACACCGGCGAGGTCTACACGCTGACCTTCATGGACTGCAGCGGCGCCGCGGGTGCGGCCGCCGTCAGCGGCTCGCTGACGATGACGGTGGTGACGGCCGATGCGAACACGCTGTCGGTCACCACGGAAGCCGCCGGGCTGTCTGCAGCGTTGCCGCGCGGCAGCGTCACGCTGAACGGCGACATCGCGCGCACCGTCTCGTCGACCACCAACGGCGGCACGACACAGCTGACGAGCCACTTCACGTCGGCGAGCCTCGGCCTGACGACGCACTACGACGGCCGCACCGCCAACTTCTCGCTCAGCGCGGTCGACATCACGCGCCAGGCCACGCTGGTCGGCGGCGTGCTGCAGGGCAGCTCGATCAACGGCACGCACACGATGGGGCTCACGCTGCCGAACGGCTCGGCCTTCTACACCGTCGCGACGCAGGGCAGCGCCACCTACGGCCCGACCGGCCTGCCGATCGCCGGCACCTGGACGATCACGCTGCCGCATGCCGCCGTGGGCCTGTCGATCGCGAACGCACTCGCGACGATCACCGTCGACCAGGGCAAGGACGGCACGATCGACCGCAGCATCACCGTGCCGGTGTCGCGCCTCGCGGCCGACGCCGGCTGATCAGTCGACCAGCCGGTTCAGCTTCGCGTACTGCAGCAGCAGGATGGTCTTGCCGTCGCGGATCGTGCCGGCCGCGACCCAGGCCAGCGCCTCGTCGAGCGTGGGCTCGAGCACCTCGATGTCCTCGCCCTCGTGGTGCTCGCCGCCGCCGGCCGACACCTTGTCACGCGCCTCGTAGGCGCCGACGAAGAAGTGCAGCCGCTCGGTCACCGAGCCCGGGCTCATGTAGGCCTCGAACACCGGGCGCACTTCGGCGATGCGGTAGCCGGTCTCCTCCTCGGTCTCGCGGCGGATGCAGGTGGCCGGATCATCGCGGTCGAGCAGGCCGGCACAGGCCTCGATCAGCATGCCGTCGGGCGTGCCGTTCACGTAGGCCGGAAAGCGGAACTGGCGCGTCAGCACCACCGTGCGGCGCTCGCGGTTGTAGAGCAGGATCGTCGCGCCATTGCCGCGGTCGTAGGTCTCGCGGCTCTGGCGCTGCCAGCTGCCGTCGCTGCGCTGGAAGTCGAAGCTCGTCTTCTTCAGCACATACCAGTCGTCGCTCAGCACCTTCACGTCGACGATGCGCACGCGGTCGTTCACGGCATTCACGTGGTGACTCCGGTTCAGGATGAAACGCGATCATTCGTGCATGTTCGTGCAGTGTCAAGCAATTTCGTGCAAACTCGCGGTCATGCTGACCGAACAACGCAAGCAACTGATCCTCGGCCGCCTGCAGCAGGACGGCCAGGTCGTGGCCGCCACGCTGAGCGAGGAACTGGGGCTGTCGGAAGACACGATCCGGCGCGACCTGCGCGCGCTCGCGGCCGAGGGCCTGCTGCAGCGGGTGCATGGCGGCGCGCTGCCGGCATCGGCTGCGGTGGGCGATTTCTCGGCGCGGCGCAGCGTGGAGCCGCAGGCCAAGGCGAGCATCGCGCGCGCCGCGGCCGCGATGGTGCAGCCCGGGCAGATCGTCTTCATCGACGGCGGCACCACCTGCCAGCAGCTGGCGCGGCAGCTGCCGGCCACGCTGCGCGCGACCGTCGTCACCCACAGCCCGACGATCGCGATCGAGCTGGTCGGGCACCCGTTGGTCGAGGTCGTGATGATCGGCGGCCGGCTGTTCAAGCACTCGGTGGTGTCGGTGGGCGCCGGCGCCCTGGAGGCGATCGGCCGCATCCGGGCGGATCTCTACTTCATGGGCGTCACCGGCATCTCCACCGGCGCGGGCCTGTCGACCGGCGACCTGGAAGAGTCGCACATCAAGCGCGCGCTGATGACCCAGTCGGCCGAGACCTGGGTGCCGGCCTCGGCCGAGAAGCTGCAGAGCGCGTCGGCGTACACCATCGCGCCGTGCAGCGCCGCCACCGGGCTGATCGTCGACGTCGACACGCCGAAGAAGGCGCTGGCCGGGTTCGAGAAGCTCGGGCTGGCGATCGTGCGGGCCTGAGCGCCCGCGGTCACTGCTGCTTCTTGTAGGCCTTGTCCATCGGCGGCCCGCGGTCGGTGTCGACCAGGCCGCGCGAGACATCGCGGTGCGCCTGCTCGATGCGCGGGCGCGGCGTCTCGTCCTTCTGGCTCGATTCGTCGCGTTCGTGCGGCAGCTGCGGCTCGGCGTCGCGGTCGCGCCGCACGGTGGTATCGCTCTTGCGGCCTGGGGGTTGCTGGGTGGTCATGGCGGATCCTTCGGGCAAACGACCGTTGCCTGAAGGGTCACTGTGGCGCGAAGCGCTCGCGCCGGCTGTCGGCCACCGGTACGGCCTGCTGTAGGACACCGCGATGCCCGGGATCGAGGCCCTTCCGCCGCAGCCGCGGGTGCCCCCGCTTGCCGCAGCCGGTGTGATCCACTAACCTCGATCGCCCCCTCACCGCTCAGCGCCTGTGGCGCGAAAGGAGAGCGCCATGTCAAGCCCATCGACTCCCGCGAACTCCGGGATCGCGGCCATCCGGTCGCTCGCGCTGGTCGGCCAGACGGCATCCGGCAAGACCAGCCTGACCGAGGCCTTGCTGTGCAAGGCGGGTGCGATCGGCGCGCCCGGCAGCCTGGAGCGCGGCACGACGGTCAGCGATTTCGACCCGATGGAGCGCCGCGTGCAGCATTCGCTGAACTCGACGCTGATGCATTTCCCGCATGGCGGCGCGCAGATCCACCTGATCGACACGCCGGGGATGCCCGATTGCGTCGGCCAGTCGATGACGGCACTGGAGGCGGTCGAGACCGCGGCGATCGTGATCAATGCGCAGGCCGGCATCGAGATGATGGCCTCGCGCATGATGGACTGGGCGGCGCACCGCGGGCTGTGCCGCATGATCATCGTCAACAAGATCGACGCGCAGGGGCTCGACCTGCCGGGCCTGGTCGCGAAGATCCAGGCCACCTTCGGCAAGGAGTGCCTGCCGCTGAACCTGCCCGCGGCCCAGGGCACCCAGGTGGTCGACTGCTTCTTCAATCCGTCCGGCGAGGCGGATTTTTCATCTGTGGAGACGGCACACCGCGCGCTGGTCGAGCAGGTCGTCGAGGTCGACCCCGGCTTCGTCGACCGCTACCTGAACGATGGCGATGTCGATCCGCGCGAGTTGCATGCGCCGCTCGAGCAGGCGCTGCGCGAGGGCCACCTGATCCCGATCTGCTTCGTCTCGGCGCGCAACGGCGCCGGCGTGGCCGAGCTGCTCGACGTGATCGACCAGCTGCTGCCGAACCCGACCGAGGGCAACCCGCCGCAGTTCTTCAAGGGCGAGGGTGCGCAGGCGAAGGAGCTGCATGCGCAGCCGGATGCGTCGCTGCACGTGATCGCGCACGTGTTCAAGGTCACCGTCGACCCGTATGTCGGCAAGATGGGGATCTTCCGCATCCACCAGGGCACGGTCACGCGCGACAGCCAGCTCTACATCGGCGACGGCCGCAAGCCGTTCAAGGTGGGCCACCTGTTCATGCTGCAGGGCAAGGACCATGTCGAGGTGCCGCGCGGCATCCCGGGCGACCTGTGCGCGGTCGCGAAGGTCGACGAAATGCACTTCGACGCGGTGCTGCACGATGCCGCGGAAGACGACCACCTGCACCTGAAGCCGCTCGAGTTCCCGGTGCCGGTGCACGGCCTCGCGATCGAGCCGAAGCGCCGCGGCGACGAGCAGCGCATGTGGGAGATCCTGCAGAAGCTGGTCGACGAGGATCCGTGCCTGAAGGTCGAGCATGCGGCGAGCACGAACGAGACGGTGGTCTACGGCCTGGGCGAGCTGCACCTGCGCACGCTGCTCGAGCGCATGAGCGAGACCTACAAGTGCGAGGTGTCGACGCGGCCGCCGCGCATCGCGTACCGCGAGACGGTGACCGTGCCGGCCGAAGGCCACCACCGCCACAAGAAGCAGAGCGGCGGTGCCGGCCAGTTCGGCGAGGTGTTCCTGCGCATCGAGCCGCTCGCGCGCGGCGCGGGCTTCGAGTTCGTCGACCAGGTGAAGGGCGGCACGATCCCCGGCCAGTTTCTCCCTGCGGTCGAGAAGGGCGTGCGCCAGGTGCTCGACAGCGGCGTGGTCGCCGGCTACCCGGTGAAGGACGTGCGCGTGATCGTCTACGACGGCAAGCACCACTCGGTCGATTCGAAGGAGGTCGCCTTCGTGACGGCCGGGCGCAAGGCCTTCATCGATGCGGTGATGAAGGCCCAGCCGATCGTGCTGGAGCCGGTGGTGAAGGTGGAGATCACCGCGCCGGAGTTCTCGATGGGCGACATCACCGGCGACCTGTCGGCCAAGCGCGGGCAGGTGAACGGCACGCGCACGATGCAGGCCGGCAGCATCACGGTGCACGGGCTGGTGCCGCTGTCGGAGCTGAACGGCTACCAGGCGCGGTTGAACGGCATGACCGGCGGGCAGGGGCGCTACACGCTGGAGCTGAGCCACTACGAGGCGGTGCCGCCGTCGGCGCAGACGCTGCTCACCAGCCAGTACAAGGCCCGCGACGACGACTGAAGGTCAGGTCGCTCGCGGCTTGACCTTGCTGGCGGCCAGCTTGGCCTGCGTGCGCGCCACCTCGACATCCTTGTCGTGCACCAGCGCGACGCCCATGCGGCGCTTCTTGAAGCTCTCCGGCTTGCCGAACAGGCGGATGTCGCTGTTGGGCACGCGCATCGCGTCGGCGACGCCGTCGAACACGATGCCCTTGGCCTCGACGCCGCCGTAGATCACCGCGCTCGCGCCCGGGCTCTTCAGCGCGGTGTCGACCGGCAGCCCGAGGATGGCGCGCGCATGCAGCTCGAACTCGTTCTGCCACTGCGTGATCATCGTCACCATGCCGGTGTCGTGCGGACGCGGGCTGACCTCGCTGAACCACACCATGTCGCCCTTCACGAACAGCTCGACGCCGAACAGCCCCTGGCCGCCCAGGTTGTCGGTGACGGCCTTCGCGATCTCGCGCGAGCGCGCCAGCGCGGCCGGCGTCATCGGGTGCGGCTGCCAGCTCTCGACATAGTCGCCGCTGACCTGCACATGGCCGATCGGGTCGCAGAAGTGCGTCTCGACCTGGCCGCCGGCGCCGAGCGCGCGCACGGTGAGCTGGGTGATCTCGTAGTCGAAGTCGATGAAGCCCTCGACGATCACGCGGCCGTGGCTGACGCGGCCGCCGGCCATCGCGTAGTCCCACGCGGTCTTCACGTCGGCCGGGCCGTCGATCTTGCTCTGGCCCTTGCCGGAGCTGCTCATCACCGGCTTCACGATGCAGGGGTAGCCAATTCCGTCACCGTTCTGGCCGTCGATCGCGGCCTGCAGCTCGGCCAGCGAATCGCAGAAGACGTACGGGCTGGTCGGCAGCGCGAGCGTCTCGGCGGCCAGGCGGCGGATGCCTTCGCGGTCCATCGTCAGGCGCGCGGCGCGGGCGGTCGGGATCACCCGCACGGTGCCGGCGGCCTCGAGCTCCTCGAGCATCGGCGTCGCGATCGCCTCGATCTCGGGCACCACCAGCAGCGGGCGCTCGGCCTCGATCAGCGCCTTCAGCTGCGCCGGGTCGCTCATCGTGATCGTGCGGGCATGGTGCGCGACCTGCTGGCCCGGCGCGTTCTCGTAGCGGTCGACCGCGATCGTCTCGACGCCCAGGCGCTGCAGCGCGATCAGCACCTCCTTGCCCAGTTCGCCGCTGCCGAGCAGCATCACCTTGGTGGCTTGGGGGGAAAGGGGGGTTCCGAGGGTCGTCATGGTGCAGCGCGGCCGGTGAAAGGGTTGTGGGCGGAAAGACCGTGATTTTGCCGACGACCCCAGCCGCATCTTCTGATGCACGAAGATTTATCATGCAGCACCATGCAATCCGGCTCCCGTGACGTGGCCCAGCTCCGCCTTGACAACGCGCTGGCCCTCTTCGATGAATTCGTCCACAACACCATCAAGCATCCGGATGCCGCCACGCTGAGGGGCCTCGAACGGCGTTTCGCCGAGCGCCTGCAGATCCAGCCGAGCTACTGGAGCCAGATCAAGAGCCGCTCGCGGCAGATCGGCGAACGGCTCGCGCGCCAGTTCGAGGTGCTGTGCCACAAGCCGAACGGCTGGATGGACCAGCCGCACGACGCGGCCGGTTCCTCGGCCGCTCCCGCTCCTGCCGCAGCCCTCGCTGACGACGCCCTGCGCAACGTGCCGCAGGACGACGACGAGCGCTTCATCGTCGGGCTGGTGCTCACCTACTACCGCCGCCATCCGCAGCGCGCCCGCACGCGGCTGCTGGACCTGCTCGGCGAGGTGCTGATGTCGGCGGCGGAACCCGCCAGGGCGCCTGTGGCCGCCCCGCCGACCCGCACCGCCGCGGCCGCAGCGCCCCGCGCAGCGCCGCCCGCCGAAGACCTCTGGGCCCGCACGCAGGCCGGCATCGCGCCGCTCAAGAAAAAACGTTGATTCTTCCCCACACCTTCGAACAAGGGGGTTGAAATTGATAATCGATTGTTTATCATCTGCGCAAGCTGTGATGAACACCTTTATCTCGGCGACGCCCCGCCCCTCAACCCCGGAGTCCCCACGTTGATCGCCTTCGCCCTGAATCCCGCCCTTGCCCGCCGCGCCTTCGCGCCGTCGGTGCCGGCGTTTCAGTGCATGGGTGGCCGTCGGGTCCCGCCCGGTCCGCTTGCCGGCTGAGCTTCGCGACGCACGCGCGCTCATCCCGACGGCCCGGTTGCTTCCCGCACCGGGCCGTCGTGCTTTCTGGCCCTGCCGTCCTCGTCCACACAGGAGATGTCTCATGTCCAAGATCACCATGCCAGCCCGCAAGCCCCGCAACCCGTTGGTGGCGCCCGCGCACTTCCGTCGCGCCGGCAGCCACCAGCCAGGTGGCACCTCGCGACAGGATGCGCGCCGCGCGCTAAGCCGCGAAATCGACCAGCTCAGCCCCCGGCTGCGCCACAGCCCATGAATCCAACGCAGCGCCAGCGCGCTGCCGAAGAAGGAAACGATCATGACCAGCTCGAAGCCCCAGACGTGGCGCGCCCTGACGCCGCGCCACCCCGGCTCCTCCCTCGCGCGCCGCACTGCAGCGGCCGCCCTGAAGTCCGCGAGCGCCGTGCTCGCTGAACTGGCCCAGCGCCTGGCGGTACCGCCGGCGCCGCCCGCACCGCCGCTGCCGCCGGTGCTCGAGTTCTACGCGCAGTCCGGCGCTCCCGAAGGGGCGCTGTACCTGGACGGCGAACTCGTCGGATGGGTCCCAGGCGTCACGCGCCTGTGATCCAGCCGTGAAACGAAACGGGGGCCTCGCGGCCCCCGTTTTTCATTGATGCACCGGCACCGGCTTCGGATGCCGCTTCTCCCACAGCTTGTGCACCAGCACCGCGACTGGCACCCAGCCGAGCCACATCACCAGGTCGATGCCCTCGTGCCACCACTGCCAGGTGTCGACCGGCTGGTCTTCCCAGCCCATCGCCTCTTCGATCATGTCGAACACGCCGAGCCAGGTCACCATCACGGCCAGCAGCACGCCGGTCTCGCGCTGGCGATCGTTCCAGTGCCGCCACAGGGCCGGCAGCGTGACGCCGCCGACGCACACCATGTACAGCGCCAGGTGCCCCAGGTGCTGGTGCTCGAACCACGACTTGATCAGTGGTTCGCCGCTGATCATCTTCGCGGCCGTCCAGCCGAGCACGCCGGCGCCCAGGATGACGATGCTCGGGAAGCGATCGACCAGCTTCAGGATCAGCTGGCTGCCCCAGACGACGATCGGGATGCTGATCAACAGGCCCAGCACCACCAGCAGCATGCTGCCGTGGGCGGCGCCGCCGATCGCGAGCACGTTGTCGACGCCCATCACCGCATCGGCGATCACGATGGTCTGGATCGCGCCKCGCACGGTGGATTGCGGCTTGATGCTGTGGCCTTCGCCGTCCTTGTCCTGCGTCAGCGTCCACGCGATCCAGATCAGCGCGAGGCCGCCGGCCAGCAGGAAGCCGGGGATCTTGAGCAGCCACACGACGATCAGCGTCAGCAGCGCGCGGATCACGATCGCGCCGGCCGTCCCCCACAGGATCACGCGGCGCTGCATCTCGGGCGGCACGTTGCGGGCAGCCAGCCCGATCACGATGGCGTTGTCGCCGGCCAGCACGAGATCGAGCAGCACGATGGCCATCAAGGCCGAGAAGAAGTCAGCTGAGAAGAGTTCCATGGTCCTTCACCTCGCAAGAGTGCACGCCGTGCGGATGCACGGCGGGTGAAGGTCTTGCCCACAGCATTGGCCCCTCAGTGCCAGGCGCTGCTCAAGTGCCGGGGAACCGCGGGAGCGGCGCCCGTGCTGACGGCGGCTTGATCGGGGGGCTACTCCCCTTGCGGGGCCAGTGTCGCCGCAGCGGGGCCGCCGCGTCAATCGGGGCCTGCCTCGTCAGACCATCGCGAGCGGGGTCTTGCGCTGCGGCGGCAGAAACAGCTTGTCGAGTGCGGCGAGATCGGCCGCGCCGAGCTTCAGGCCGGCGGCGGCCAGGTTCTCGCGCAGGTGGGCTTCGCGCACGGCCTTCGGGATCGCGATCACGCCCGGCTGGTGCAGCACCCACGCGAGCGCGAGCTGGGTCGGCGTGACGCCGAGCGCATCGGCCAGCGACTGCAGCCCGGGATGCGCGGCCAGTTCACCTTGCGCAAGCGGGCTGTAGGCCATCAGCGGGACCTTCCGTTCACGCAGGCGCGGCAGCAGGTCGAACTCGATGCCGCGCTCGGGCAGCGCGTAGTACACCTGATTGGTCGCGCAGGCCGCGCCACCCTCCATCTGCCACAGGCCGGCCATGCCGTTCGCATCGAAGTTGCTGACGCCCCAGGCTCGGATGCGCCCCTGCGCCTGCAGGCGCTCGAACGCATCGACCGTGTCGCGCAACGGATGCGAGCCCGGCCAGTGCAGCAGGTAGAGGTCGACCTGCTCGAGCCCGAGCCGCTGCAGGCTGCGCTCGCACGCGGCCACGGTGCCGGCGCGGCTCGCGTGGTGCGGGTAGACCTTGCTGACGATGAACAGCTCGTCGCGCCGCACCGCGCCGGCCCGCAGCGCCTCGGCGACGGCCTGCCCGAGGGCCTCTTCGGCACCGCCCTCGCCGTACATCTCGGCGGTGTCGAAGAGCCGGTAGCCGAGGTCGATCGCCAAGCGGATCGCGGCCACCTCGCCACGCCGTGCCGCTGCCGATTCCCCCATGCGCCAGGTGCCGAGACCGAGGGTCGGCACCGAGGTTCCCGAAGGCAGGGCGAGGTGGTTCATCGTGGTCTCCGCGGTTGGCCCCGAAGCCTAGCGCGAACGGGTTCTGCGGCACACTGCGAACCCTATATGTCAGATGCTTCAGATGCCTCAGGCGCCCTGATCTCGCTGCGGCAGGTCGACAAGCGCTTCGCCAACGGCGTGCAGGCCTTGCAGTCGGTCTCGCTGGACGTGCAGCCGGGCGAGTTCGTCTCGCTGCTCGGCCCGTCCGGTTGCGGCAAGAGCACGGTGCTGCGGCTGGTGGCCGGGCTCGAGCGCGCGAGCGCCGGCACGGTGCAGGCGCCGGCATGGCAGGCCGATGCGGCCAGCGACACCGCCTTCGTGTTCCAGGAGCCCACGCTGATGCCCTGGGCCAGCGTGTTCGACAACGCCTGGCTGCCGCTGCGGCTGGCCGGCGTCGCGCGCCGCGCTGCCGCCGCGCAGGTGCTGCCGCTGCTGCAGCGCATGGGCCTCGAGGCGTTTGCGGATGCCTTCCCGGGCGAGTTGTCCGGTGGCATGAAGATGCGCGCATCGATCGCCCGCGCGCTGGTCACGCAGCCGCGGCTGCTGCTGATGGACGAGCCGTTCGCCGCGCTCGACGAGATCACCCGCCAGCGCCTGAACACCGACCTGCTCGACGCCTGGCAGGCGCGGCCGATGGCGGTGCTGTTCGTCACGCACAGCGTGCTCGAAGCGGTGTTCCTGAGCCAGCGCGTGCTGGTGATGGGCGCACGGCCCGGCCGCATCGTGGCCGAGTTCCGCATCCGCCGGCCGGTACCGCACGCGGCCGCCTTCCGCGACAGCGACGACTACGTCGCCCAATGCCGGGCCGTCTCGCGCTCGCTCGAGGCCGCGCATGCCGCGGCAGCCGCGTGAACGAGCGCTGGCGCCGCCGCGTCGCACCGGCCGTCGTGCTGCTCGCGCTGCTGGCCGCCTGGGAGGCGCTGGTGCGGCTGGCCCACATCCCGCACTACACGCTGCCGGCGCCCAGCCTCGTGCTGCAGACGCTGGTCGACAACTTCGCATCGCTTTCCGGCAGCTGGTGGTTCACCGTGAAGATCACGTTCGGCGCGCTGCTGCTCGCCTGCACCGGCGGGGTGCTGATCGCCGCGGTGTTCGCGCTGTGGCGGCCGGTCGAGGAGGCCCTCTTTCCGGTGGCGGTGGTGCTGCAGGTGACGCCGATCGTCGCGGTCGCGCCGCTGATCCTGATCTACGTCGAGAGCACGACGGCCGCGCTGCTGCTGTGCGCCTGGATCGTCGCGTTCTTCCCGATCCTGTCGAACACCGTGGTCGGGCTGCGCGCGGCCGACGTGAACCTGCGCGAGCTGTTCCGGCTGTACCGCGCCTCGCCCTGGCAGCGGCTGCGCCTGCTGCTGCTGCCGTCGGCGTTGCCGTACTTCATCGCCGGCCTGAAGATCTCCGGCGGCCTGAGCCTGATCGGCGCGGTGACGGCCGAGATGGTCGCCGGCGCCGCCGGCCGCGAGACAGGCCTCGCGTCGCGCATCCTGGAAGCGAGCTTCCGCACCGAGACGCCGAAGATGTTCGCCGCGCTGAGCCTGCTGGTGCTGACCGGCGTGCTGATCTTCGCCGGCTTCAATGCGCTGTCTCGGCTCTTGCTGGGCCGCTGGCACGCCACCGAGAATTGACCCATCGAAGGAGAGACCCATGAAGAACACGATCCGCCTTGCAGCCTTGGCATTGACGCTCGCGGCCGGCACCGCCCTCGCGCAGGACAAGGTGACTTTCGCGACCAACTGGAAGGCGCAGGCCGCGCACGGCGGCTTCTACCAGGCGGTGGCCGACGGCACCTACAAGAAGTTCGGCCTCGACGTGACGCTGCTGCAAGGCGGCCCGCAGGTCAACAACCGCCCGCTGCTGCCTGCCGGCCGCATCGATTTCCTGATGACCGGCAACCTGCTGCACAGCTTCGACAACGTGAAGAACGGCGTGCCGACCATCGTCGTCGCCGCGATGTTCCAGAAGGACCCGCAGGCGCTGATCGCCCACCCGGGCCAGGGCTACGAGTCGTTCGAGAAGCTGAAGACCGCGCCGCTCGCGCTGATCGCGAAGGACGGCCAGTTCAGCTGGTGGCAGTGGCTGAAGGTCACGCACGGCTTCAAGGACGAGGTGCTCAAGCCCTACAACTACAACCTCGGGCCCTTCCTCGCGAACCCGAAGGCGATCCAGCAGGGCTACTCGGTGGCCGAGCCGATCTACGTCGAGAACCAGGGCAAGTTCAAGCCGGTGGTGCACCTGCTGGCCGACCACGGCTTCAGCACCTACTCGACGGTGATCGAGGCGCGCACCGACACCGTGAAGGACAAGCCGCAGCTGGTGCAGCGCTTCGTCGACGCGTCGATCCTCGGCTGGGTCAACTACCTGTACGGCGACCGCAAGGCGGCCAACGCGATGATGATCAGAGAGAACCCCGAGATGACCGAGGCGGAGATCGAGGCCTCGGTCGCGCTGATGAAGCAGCAGGGCATCGTCGACTCGGGCGAGGCGCTGCGCAACGGCGTCGGCGCGATGAGCACCGAGCGCATCCAGGATTTCTACGCGCAGATGGTGAAGGCCGGGCTGTACAAGGCGGGCGAGGTCGACCTGTCGAAGGTCGCGACGCTGCAGTTCGTCAACAAGAAGCTCGGCATGGACGTGAAGGCGAAGCTCGGCGGGCGGTGAGGCACCTCGCGAGGCCGTGTGAGGTTTTCCTCAAGTGCGGCGCAAAGAGGTCGATACTTGCGGTAACACTTTTCCTGACACCGTGACGTGAGCAACGCGACCGCACCGCGCCCTGCCGGCCATCTGCCGCTGCCCCAAGCCTTGCCCGACCTCGCCGCCTGGGTGCAGCACTTTCGCGACCGCGAGATCCCGGTGCTCGCGAACACCTCCGATGCGCTGGAGGCGATGCGCGCCAACGAGGACGATGTCGATGCCAACCTGATCGGCGAGATGGTCGCCGACGACCCGCTGATGACGCTGAAGGTGCTGGCCTACGCGGCCACGCACCGGCCGGCGCGGCTCGTCACCGATGTCGAGACCGTCACCGCCGCGGTCGTGCTGATGGGCATCTCGCCGTTCTTCGGCGCGTTCGGCGTGCAGCCCACCGTCGAGGACGYGCTCGCCGACCGGCCGGAAGCGCTGGCCGGCCTGAACGACGTGCTGCGGCGCGCGCACCGCGCCTCGCGCTTCGCGCTGGCCTTCGCGATCCACCGCCAGGACCACGACGCCGCGCTGATCCACGAGGCCGCGCTGCTGCACGACTTCGCCGAGATGCTGCTGTGGGTGCATGCGCCCGACCTGGCGCTGACCATCCAGCGCGCGCAGGCGGCCGACCCGACGCTGCGCTCCAACGCGATCCAGCACAGCACGCTGAACGTCGAGCTGTTCGACCTGCAGCAGGCGCTGATGAAGGCCTGGACGCTGCCCGACCTGCTGATCCGCATCTCCGACGACCGGCATGCCGAGCATCCGACGGTACAGAACGTCGTGCTGGCGATCCGCCTCGCGCGGCACACCGCGAACGGCTGGGACAACGCCGCGATCCCCGACGACGTGGCCGACATCGCCCAGCTGCTGAACCTGTCGACCGCCGCGACGCAGGCGATGCTGCAGAACCTCGACTACTGAGGCGTGCAGCCGGGCGCCGCTACAGCGGCACCGCGGTGGTGTTCTTCACCCGGTCCATCACGAAGCTGGTCTTGCAGTCTTCCACGCTGGGGTGCTTCAGCAGCGTCTCCATCACAAAGCGCGAGTAGTGCGCCATGTCCTGCACGACGACGCGCAGCAGGTAGTCCATCTCGCCGGTCAGCGCGACGCACTCGACCACCTCGGGCCAGGTCTGCACCGCGGCGCGGAACAGGTCCATCGGGTTGCGCTTGTGCACCTCGGAGTGCTTCTCGAGCCGCACGTTCAGGTAGGCCGTGAGCCCGAGCCCGACGCGCTCGGCCGGCACCAGCGCGACATAGCCGGCGATCACGCCCGATTCCTCCAGCCGCTTCACGCGCCGCAAGGTGGCCGAGGGCGACAGGCTGACCTGCGCAGCCAGCACGTCATAGGTGATCCGGCCATCGGCCTGCAGCGCCCGAAGAATGCGCCGATCGATCGCATCCAGCTGGATTTCCGTTTCCATGCGGCCGATTTTGCAACTTTCCTGCGCACAATGCCCGCACGAGGGCGCAACTTGCATGATTCCTGCGGAGGGACGAATCTACAGTGCGAGCAAGTTTTCACTTTGCAGGAGCGCGCCATGCAGTTCACCCCCTGGGACAACCCGATGGGCACCGACGGCTTCGAGTTCGTCGAGTACGCGGCGCCGGACCCGGTCGCGCTCGGCCGGCTGTTCGAATCGATGGGCTTCACCGCGATCGCACGGCACCGCCACAAGAACGTCACGCTGTACCGCCAGGGCGACGTCAACTTCATCATCAACGCCGAGCCGAATTCGTTCGCGCAGCGCTTCGCCCGCCACCATGGCCCGAGCGTGTGCGCGATGGCCTTCCGCGTGAAGGATGCCGCCCAGGCCTACGAGCGCGCGCTGGAACTCGGGGCCTGGGGCTTCGACAACCAGACCGGCCCGATGGAGCTGAACATCCCGGCCATCAAGGGCATCGGCGACTCGCTGATCTATTTCGTCGACCGCTGGCACGGCAAGGACGGCGCGGCCGCCGGCGCGATCGGCAACATCAGCATCTACGACGTCGACTTCGTGCCGATCCCCGGCGCGAACGCCTCGCCGGTCGGCAACGGCCTCACCTACATCGACCACCTGACGCACAACGTGCACCGCGGCCGCATGAAGGAGTGGGCCGATTTCTACGAGCGGCTGTTCAACTTCCGCGAGGTGCGCTACTTCGACATCGAGGGCAAGCTGACCGGCCTGAAGAGCAAGGCGATGACGAGCCCGTGCGGCAAGATCCGCATCCCGATCAACGAGAGCTCCGACGACAAGAGCCAGATCGCCGAGTACCTGGCGCTGTACCACGGCGAAGGCATCCAGCACATCGCGCTCGGCACCGACGACATCTACACCTCGGTCGAGGGCATGAAGGGCCAGGGCGTGGCGTTCCAGGACACCATCGCCACCTACTACGACCTCGTCGACAAGCGCCTGCCCAACCACGGCGAGCGGCTCGAGGACCTGAAGCGCCTGCGCATCCTGATCGACGGCGCGACGCACCAGGGCGCGCCGAACGAACTGCTGCTGCAGATCTTCACGCAGACGGTGATCGGGCCGATCTTCTTCGAGATCATCCAGCGCAAGGGCGACCAGGGCTTCGGCGAAGGCAACTTCCGCGCGCTGTTCGAGAGCATCGAGCTCGACCAGGTGCGCCGCGGCGTGCTGAAGGCCGAGCCCGAGGCGGCCGCATGAAGCGGCTGCCGTCGTTCATCGCGATCGCCCTGGCGGCGCTGGCCGGCACGGCCGGGGCACAGGAGTCGTCGCTCGATGCGGTGATGAAGGCCGGCGTGCTGCGCGCCTGCACGCCGGGCGACTACAAGCCGTTCAGCTTCCAGCGCGCCGACGGCGCGTTCGAGGGGCTCGACATCGACCTCGCGCAATCGCTGGCCGCGGCGATGGGCGTCAAGCTGGAGCTCGTGAAGACCAGCTGGGCCAACCTGCTGCCCGACTTCGGCGCCGGCAAATGCGATGTCGCGATCGGCGGCATCTCGGTGACCACCGAGCGCCAGAAGCGGGTGTTCTTCAGCACCGCCTACATGGTCAACGGCAAGACGCCGCTGGTGCGCTGCGAGGACGTGCCGAAGTACCAGAGCGTGGCCGACATCGACAAGCCCGGCGTGCGCACGATCGCGAACCCGGGCGGCAGCAACGAGCGCTTCGCGCGCGCCAACTTCAAGGCCGCGACGCTGACCATCCATGCCGACAACCTGACGATCTTCGACGAGCTGCTGGCCAAGCGTGCCGACGTGTTCGTGACCGAGGCCGCCGAGACGCTGGTGCAGCAGAAGCTGCGGCCCGGCCTGTGCGCCGTCAACCCGGAGCGCCCGCTGCAGTACGGCGAGATGGCGTGGATGCTGCCGCGCGACATGGTGATGAAGAACTTCGTCGACCAATGGCTGCACCTGTCGAAGGCCGGCGGCGACTACCAGCGGGCGGCGGACAAATGGCTGCGTTGATCAACGACAGCAGCGCCCTCGCCAAGGGCGTGAACAGCGGCGTCGCGCCAGCCACCTACGGCCAGGGCGATCGCCCGCCGCGCGGCGACTATGCGGCGGCCCGCGCCGACTACACCTGCGAGCAGGACTGGGCCCGCTACACCGCTGAGGACCATGCGCTGTACCAGCGGCTGTACGAGCGCCAGGCGGCGCAGCTGCCGGGCCTGGCCTGCGAGGAGTTCATCGATGCGGTCGGCCAGCTCGGCACGCCGACGCAGATTCCTCGCTTCGACGAGCTGTCGCAGCGGCTGCGCCGCGCGACCGGCTGGGAGGTGGTCGCGGTGCCGGGCCTGATCCCCGAGGAGGCGTTCTTCGCGCTGCTGGCGGCGCGCCGCTTTCCGGTGACCGGCTGGATCCGCAAGCCGGAAGAGTTCGACTACGTCGTCGAGCCGGATGTGTTCCACGACCTGTTCGGCCATGTGCCGCTGCTGTTCAATCCGATGTTCGCCGACTACATGCAGGCGTACGGGGCAGGCGGCCTGAAGGCGAGCCGGCTGCAGTCGTGCGAGTACCTCGCGCGGCTCTATTGGTACACGGTGGAGTTCGGCCTGATCGCGACGCCGGCCGGCCTGCGCGCGTATGGCGCCGGCATCCTGTCGTCGGCGGGGGAGCTGCGGCACAGCGTGACCAGCCCGCAGCCGCAGCGCCTGGGCTTCGACCTGGAGCGCATCATGCGCACGCGCTACAAGATCGACACCTACCAGGCGACGTACTTCGTGATCGATTCGTTCGAGCAGCTGTTCCGCGCGACGGCGCCGGACTTCACGCCGATCTACGAGGCGGTGGCGCAGCGCGACGAGGTGGCGGCCGAGGCGACATTGCCCGGCGACCGCGTACTCGCGCCCTGATCACAACGCAGCCCGCAAGGCCTCGAACACCACCGGCTGGTTGACCAGGTCGACGTGCGCGACGCCCGGCACGTGGCGGTTGTCGGCGCCCGGCAGCGTCGCGGTGCTGGCCGGGAACACGATGTTGTCGCAGTGGCTGTAGAAGCAGATGAAGCGCTGCGACAGCGTCGCCGATTCGCGCGCGCCCAGTGCTACCTGCCAGGGGCTGGCGAGGCGCATCTCGTGCCCGTTGGCCGTCGTCGAGAAGCGCCCGAGCCAGGTGCCGCGGTGCGGGCTGCCGATCGTGATGATGCGGTGCGCACGCGCCTCGCCGCCGTGCGCCGCGGCCCACGCGCGGATCGCGAGCCCACCCATGCTGTGGCCGACCAGCACCGGCGCCTGGCCGGTGGCGGCCTCGAGCCGCGCGACGGCCTGCTCGATGATGTCGGCGTAGTGATTGATCGAGCCGAACACCGGTTCGAGGTTGACCGCGATGAACGGCGTGCCGCGTTGCAGGAGCCGCTCCATCCACGGGTTCCAGAACCCCCGGTTGCAGACGAAGCCGTGGACCAGCACGACACCGCGGTGTTGCGACTTGTCGGGCACGTGGTCGGGCACGCGGTTCGAGCGGAACGGCTGCCGCCAGCAGAACACCTGCGGCGCCGTCAGCACCTCGCCGATCCAGGCATGCAGCAGTTGCGGCGCCGTCGCGCGCGGGCTGGGGTCGTCACCGTGCACGAAGTACAGGAACAGGAACTCGAGGCCGAGGAAGAGCGCGTAGCCGAACAGGATCAGCGCAACGCCGGCGCCCGCCCAGCCCGGGCGATCGATGTGGATGAACCACGCGGCCCACAGCAGCGCGGCCAGCAGCAGTCCGAGCGTGATGAAGCGTTGCAGGCGCGCGAGCATTCGGGCGATGCTATCAGCGTGAGGCTTCAGGCCAGCTGGACGTCGGTTCCGGTCAGGCGTTTGGCGAGACGCGTTGCGAGCATCGCTGCGAGGCCATAGACCGAGAGCTGCGGGTTCGCGCCGATGCTGGTCGGGAACAGCGAGCCGTCGTGCACCGACAGGTTGGCGAGCTGCCAGTGCGTGCCGTCGGGGCGCACCACACCTTGCGCTTCGCTGCCGGCCATCGGGCAGCCGCCCATCACGTGCGCGCTGACGACGCGCGTCAGCAGCGGCTTCATCGGCAAGGCCTCGATCTGCCGGCGGGCATCGGCCCACGACGTGGTCGGCGCTGCCATCTCGTGCACCGGCACGACGCTGCGTGCGCCGGCGGCGAACTGGATCTCGGCCATGCTGAGGAACGCACGGCGCGCGCCGTCCATCACGAAATCGTTCAACGGGTAATCGAGCAGCGGCGTGCCGTCGCCGCGCAAGCCGACCGAGCCGCCGGGGGACTGTTCATGGAAGCCGTCGCGCATCAGCGCCAGCAAGCTGTGCGTGCGCGGGAACTCGGCCAGCATCTCCGCTTGCGCACGACCATGGCCAGCCAGCGTGGACGAGACGACGACAGGGTGCAGCGGCGGCGCCTCGAGCTTGTAGCCGATGGCGCCGGTCAGGGGCTGCGTCTGCAGGAAGTGGTCGGTGTAGAGGGTCTGCGGCGCGCCATCCCAGCCGTTCACCGGGTCCGCGAAGGTCGCCGCCGAGATCACGACCGGGTGCAGGAAGGTGCGCTTGCCGACGAGACCGTGCGGGTCTGGTACGCCGGAGCGCAGCAGCAGCGCCGGCGAGTTGATCGCGCCGCCGGCGACGACATAGTGCTTCGCGGTGACGCGCACGCCGTTGGCGCCGGTCGGCGCGCTGTTGTCCGCGACCGGCACACAGTGCAGCGCCTCGACGCGCCCGTCGCGCCATTCGAGCCGCTCGGCGCGCATCTGGACCAGCAGCGTGGCGCCCTTGTCGAGGGCTGCCGGCAAGGTCGTCACCAGCATCGACTGCTTCGCGTTCGTCGGGCAACCCATGCCGCAGGAGCCGAGGTTCCAGCAGCCCTTCACGTTGCGCTGGATCGACGAGGCCGGGATGCCGAGCCGCGCTGCGCCGGTGCGCAGCAGCTCGTTGTTCCGGTTCGGCTCCGTGAGCCACGGGCCGATGCCGAGCCGGCGCTCGGCCTGTTCGAACCACGGCGCCATCGCGGGCGCTGTCATCTCCGCGAGGCCGTACTGCGTGCGCCAGTGCTCGAGCGTGTCAGCCGGCGTGCGGAACGAGCTGGTCCAGTTCACGGTGGTCGAGCCGCCGACGCAGCGGCCCTGCAGGATGTTGATCGCCTTGTCGGCCGTCTTGCGCGCCGCGCTCTCCTGGTAGAGGCTCGGGTAGGCGTCGCTCTCGCGCTGGCGGAAGTCGCTGCTGCTCTTCAGCGGGCCCTCCTCGACGATCACGACCTGCAGGCCGGCCTTCGTCAGCAGTTCCGCGGTGATGCCGGCGCCGGCGCCGCTGCCGATGATCGCGACATCGCACAGCAGGGTCGGCGGGACGGCGCCACGCGAGCCGCCGAGAACGCGCCAGCCACGCTGGAGCCCTTGCTGGATCGGATCGTCGAGCTTGCTCATCAGATGTCGCGAGGTCCCGGGTAGCCGATCGCGGGCCATGCCGCGGGGTCGGAGAAGTAGGCGCCGTTGGTGATGTCGCGCAGCGCGTGGTAGATCTGCTGGCGCACCGCCAGGCGCGACAGGCGCATGCCTTGCAGCGATTGCTGCACCTCGTCGATGCCGGCTTCGCTCCAGGGTGAGGAGAGCCCGGCCAGCAGGCGGCGGCCGGGTGCGGTGCTCAGGATGCCCAGCAGCTGCGCGAGTTCCTTCTGCACTTCGGGAGCGAAGCCGCCGATGGTGGCCTGCAYGCGTTCGAGGTGGGCGTCCAGCGCGGCTGCTTGCGCGGCCCCCCCGGGCAGCACGCCGTCGAGCACGGCTTGGGCCACGGCGGTGAACAGCGCACGGCTGTCGGCATCCAGCGTCGCCGCCGGCGGGCCGGGCCGCATCAGCACGAGGCCGCCGGCCACCGCGGCCAGCGTCAGCGAGGCGACTGCGCCGATCTGGAGGAGCTTGCGTCTTTGCATGTGGATGGCGGAATGCGGGCGCAGTGTTGCATCATTCGGCGCAGCCGCCGTAGAGGCACGGGACTAGCCCGACCTCTCGTAAACCCGCAACGTGCAACGAGCTTCGCCATGGCCGCGTCGAGCGAGAACATCCTTCAGCATCTGTCGGCGGTGGAATCCGAGCGCCGGCGGCGCATGGGGAATCCCTCGCTGCAAGCGCGCGTGACGGCCGTGAAGACCTACCAGCAACGGCGGTTCGCGCACACCTACGCGGACCTGCTGGCGTCGTCGCGCTACCGGGACGTGGCGCGGTTCTTTCTCGACGAGCTGTACGGCCCGAAGGACTTCGCCGAACGCGACGCGCAGTTCGCGCGGGTGGTGCCGGCGTTGACGCGGCTCTTCCCGAGCGACGTGCTGTCGACGGTGGAATCGCTGGCGGCGCTGCACGCCTTGTCGGAGTCGCTGGACAGCGCGATGGGCGACGCCGTCGCCGGGACTGCGGTGGAGGCAGCCGACTACCTGGCGGCGTGGCAGGCCTGCGGACGCCGGGCCGACCGCGAGCGGCAGGTGGCCCTGACCGTGAAGATCGGCGAATCGCTCGACCAGCTGACGAGGCGCCTGCTGCTGCGCCAGAGCCTGCGCATGATGCGGGTGCCGGCGCGCGCGGCAGGGTTGTCGTCGCTTCAATCGTTCCTGGAGTCCGGCTTCGACACCTTCCACGCGATGCGCGGCGCAGCGGAGTTCCTGAAGACCGTCCACTCGCGCGAGACGACGCTGATGCAGGCACTCTTCGTGCCGGACGCTGTCGCCGACGGGACACCGGCACAAGCGGCGGCGCTAGGACAACTACCGTAGCCGTGCGGCGCGGCCGGCCCGCACCATTGCAGGCCCTGCCTGTCCGCGAGTGCCGCATCGATGCAACGTCCCTGGCTCGATCACTATCCTCCTGGCGTTCCCGCCGAGATCGACGCGTCGGCGTACCGATCGCTGGTCGAGTTGCTGGACGAATCGTTCCGCCAGCATGCCTCGCGCGATGCGGCGGTGTGCATGGAGCGACGCCTGACCTTCCGCGAGATCGACGAGATGTCGTCGTCGCTGGGGGCGTGGCTGCAGGCGCGCGGCATGGCGCGCGGCGCTCGGGTGGCGCTGATGATGCCGAACGTGCTGCAGTACCCGGTGGCCATTGCAGCCGTGCTGCGCGCCGGCTACACCGTGGTGAACGTGAACCCGCTGTACACCGCGCGCGAGCTGGAGCATCAGCTGAGCGACTCCGGTGCCGAGGCCATCATCGTGCTCGAGAACTTCGCGCACACGCTGCAGGAGGTGATGGCTCGCACACCGTTGCGGCACGTGGTGCTGGCATCGATGGGCGACCTGCTGGGCTTCGCAAAGGGCCAGTTGGTGAACTTCGTCGTGCGGCATGTCCGCAAGATGGTGCCCGAGTTCGATCTTCGTGCTCCGGCCGGCGGCTCGGTCACGCGATTCAACCTGGCGTTGGCCGAGGGCACGCGGATGTCGCTGCGGCATGTGGAGTTGGGACCGGACGATGTGGCGTTCCTGCAGTACACCGGGGGAACGACGGGCGTCTCGAAGGGTGCCGTGCTGCTGCACCGCAACGTGGTGGCGAACATCCTGCAGTCGCAGGCCTGGTTCCAGCCGATGCTCGACAAGGTGGGCGATCGGCAGATCGTCACGGTGTGCGCGCTGCCGCTGTATCACATCTTCGCGCTGACCGCGTGCTACATGCTCGGCGCACGGCTCGGCATGCTGAACGTGCTGATTCCGAATCCGCGTGACATCCCCGGCTTCGTGAAGGTGCTGAAGCGGCAACGCATCAACATGTTCCCTGCAGTGAACACGCTGTTCAATGCGTTGGCGAACGATGCGGATTTCAGGCGCCTGGATTTCGCGGACCTGGTGATCTCCAATGGCGGCGGCATGGCGGTCCAGCGCGCGACGGCCGAGCAATGGCAACGCGTCACCGGGTGCCCGATCGTCGAGGGCTACGGGTTGTCGGAGACGTCGCCGGTGGCGACGATCAATCGCTTCGACGAGCCGGAGTTCACCGGGTCGATCGGCCTGCCTGTGCCCTCGACGGAGATCGCGATCCGCGATGACGCGGGTGGCGCCGTGCCGCAGGGTCAGTCGGGCGAGATCTGCATCCGCGGGCCCCAGGTGATGGCCGGCTATTGGAATCGCCCGGATGAGACGCGCCTGGTGATGACGGACGATGGATTCTTCCGCTCGGGCGACATCGGCGTGATGGACGAACGGGGCTATGTGCGAATCGTCGATCGGAAGAAAGACATGATCCTGGTGTCCGGCTTCAACGTCTACCCGACCGAGATCGAGCAGGTGGTGAGCCAGCATCCGGCCGTGCTGGAATGCGCAGCTGTGGGTGTGGCGGACGCGAAGTCTGGTGAAGCAGTGAAGCTGTTCGTGGTCAGGCGGGATTCGACGCTGACGGAAGACGATCTGGCGGCCTATTGCCGGGAGAACTTCACCGCCTACAAGCGGCCCAGGCACATCGAATTTCGCGATGATCTGCCTAAATCGAATGTCGGGAAGATATTGCGGCGGGAGTTGCGGACGGTGTGATCGCTCGTTTGGCGTGATGGCTCGTTTGAGCCATTTGGTCCGTTTACCGGGAATCGCTGGCCGCAAAAGCGAAACCCCCGACGCCTTGGGAGGCGACGGGGGTTGGCAATTAATAGCCTGACGATGTCCTACTTTCACACGGGAACCCGCACTATCATCGGCGCTGAGGCGTTTCACTGTCCTGTTCGGGATGGGAAGGAGTGGGACCACCTCGCTATGGTCATCAGGCTTAACTTGTTGCTGCCGAGCATTCCTTTGGGGGGAAGTGCTTTGCAGCCAATTCGTAGAGTCGGTGCTTGTGGATTGAGGTCA